>JAGRFM010000202.1 GCA_020446045.1 Nitrosomonas sp. | reverse complement strand
TCTTAATACTAATTAATTAGTACTGCTCTTTTTACAACAGCAATAAACTCCTTCTAACAAAGCCTTTGTGCTGTAACCCACAGGCTAGTCGACCTTACACTATAAAGTCAAGTCATTTGTCATAAATTCATTTTCAATTGCAAGAAAACTTTCACTGATTAAAAACAATTATCATTTATTAACAATTTATTACAACAAACTTCTGTTTTGACCATATTTCTAAAAACTAAAAAAATTCACTCAACTCTTTTTAATTAATTCACCGAACCATGTTCTTATTCACTTTTTTACTTGTTGTTTATTTGCAACGCATGTTTTTGAATAACGTTTAACAAAACTTCTTTTGTAAACGGTTTTGTTAAATACTCATCCGATCCTGCCATACGTCCTTTTGCTTTATCAAACAAACCATCCTTACTTGATAACATAATTACAGGCGTCGAATGGTAATTGGAATTTTTTTTGATCATCTGACAAGCCTGATAACCGTCTAAACGCGGCATAACAATATCAACAAAAATGATATTCGGATGATTATCAACAATTTTTGCCATGGCATCAAAACCATTCTCCGCAGTAATCACTTTGCAACCGGTGTCAGACAAAAATATTTCCGCACTGCGCCGTATCGTACTGCTGTCATCAACAATTAATACCTTGATACCTTCTAATTTAGTTTCTTCTTTCATCTTGATATCGTTCTTATCCATTAACAATCGAATGCTTCTAATAGACTCAACTATTATCGTTTGTCCTGAATTACTTCCTCCAGAATGCCGGGGTAAAAACAACCAGCAGTGTAAAAAATTCCAGCCTACCCAGCAACATGGCAAAACTGCAAACCCAGGTCTGAAAATCGGAAAGTGAAGCATAAGTCGTTGCGGGCCCTATTTCTCCTAAACCGGGGCCTAGATTATTAATACACGCAACCGCCGCTGAAAAAGCCGTCATTTCATCCAGACCGCTTAACGCCAAAACCAGTGTCATTATTACAATACTGGCGATGTAAATAAACAAAAAAACCAAAACTGCAAATACAATCCGATTAGATATCGCATTTTTACCCAGCTTAGCCGGTGTTACGGCGCTCGGATGCATCATGGTAATCAGTTCGCGATAGACTTGTTGATACAGAATCCTGGCACGCACCATTTTAATCCCACCTCCTGTTGAACCAGAAGATGTGCTAAAAGCGGACAAAAACAACATCCAGAATATGATAAAAACAGGCCATAAACTGTAATCCGTACTGCTATATCCTGTTGTCGTAGCAACCGAGACGATATTAAAACTGGCATAACGCAATGCTGTTAACACATCTGAATAAACACCGGCGATCCATAAATAGTACGCAAACACAATACAGCTTGCCAGAACAAAAAACAGGAACCAACCAACTTCTTGATCGAGACGATAAGATGACAGGCTTTTTGCACGCCATGCCAGAAAATGGGTTGCAAAATTAATCCCTGCAATTAGCATAAAGACAATTGCAACACTTTCTATAACTGGAGAATCCCAATAACCGAAACTGGCATCATGCGATGAAAAACCTCCCAGTCCCAGTGTCGTAAATGCATGCATCACCGCATCAAACCAATTCATCCCCGCCCAGCGATAGGCAACGATGCAAATCAATGTCAGACTGGCATAAATCAGCCACAATCCTTTGGCCGTTTCCGCAATGCGTGGCGTTAATTTACTTTCCTTCATCGGCCCTGGTGTCTCGGCTTTAAAGATCTGCCTGCCACCCACGCCCAATAACGGCAGTATGGCAACTGCCAATACAATCAACCCCATTCCACCTAACCAGACGATCTCGCCCCGCCATAAATTAATGGATAACGGCATGTCATCCAAGCCCGACAACACCGTTCCACCTGTTGCTGTCAAGCCTGATACCGCTTCAAAATACGCCATACTCAAACTTAATTCTGGCAAATATAATAAAAACGGCAACATGGCAAAAGCCGGCAGGCCTGACCATACCAACACTACCAGCAAGAATCCGTCGCGCGTCTGCAACTCTCGTTTATAGCGGCGTGTAAAAAACCATAAAATCCCACCAGAACCCAATGTAATCAAAATAGATTCCTGGAAGGCCCAGCGTGAACCATCATCGATCCAGATGGCCAAAGCCAACGGAATCAACATTGTTAACCCGAATACCAGGATCATTTTACCCAACACATTGACTACAGCAAGAAGTCGGTTCATAAAATAATCTGATTGTTACAGAAAGCCTACTTTAACCTGAAATAATTTTTCTACTTCACGTATCATTTTTCGGTTAACAACAAATAAAATGACATGATCCTCGGATTCAATCACGGTATCGTGATGTGCTATTATGACTTGAATACCGGCACGAGAAAATCCATCCTGACGCTCTGACGCAGCATTATAAAATTCATCCGTTGGCGGGAGACCACGTACGATTGCGCCAATGGTTGCTCCTTTGGGTAATTCGATATCTTCTATTTTTTTACCTACAACATTAGAAGACTGCTCATCTCCGTGTGCAACCAGCTCAAGCGCTTCCGCCGCTCCACGGCGCAGACTGTGCACCGCTACCACGTCTCCCTGCCTAACATACGCCAGCAGCGATCCAATCGTTACCTGCGCAGGAGAAATCGCAATATCAATACCGCCACTTTGCACCAAATCAACATAAGCGCGTCGGTTAATTAATGCGATGACCTTACGCGCCCCCAGACGTTTGGCTAATAACGCAGACATAATATTATTCTCGTCATCATTGGTCAGCGCACAAAACATATCCATTTCGGAAATGTTTTCACTTTCAAGCAATTTCTCATCTGTTGCATCACCATGCAACACCAGCGTATTATGCAATTCAGCAGCCAAACGCTCACACGCCTTATAATTACGCTCAACAATTCTAACCTGGTAATCTTTTTCGAGTGTTTTACCCAAACGCCTGCCAATCTTGCCACCTCCAGCAATCATGACACGTTTGACCGGTTTATCCATATTGCGCAATTCACGCATTACCGCGCGAATATTTTCTGATGCCGCAATAAAAAATACTTCGTCTTCCGCTTCTATGACCGTATTTCCTTCGGGAATAATCGGGCGATTTTGACGAAAAATAGCAGCCACCCGCGTGTCCACATTCGGCATATGTTTTCGCAGTTCTTGCAGCTGCTGCCCCACGAGAAGACCGCCATACAATGCTCGCACTGCCACAAGACTTACCTCTCCATCTGCAAAATCAAGCACCTGCAAAGCTTCCGGAAATTCAATCAAATTCTCAATATATTCCGTAAGAATCTGTTCGGGACAAATCGCAAAATCAACACAAAAATTATCCGTTGAAAAAATTTCGGGATGCGCAAGATATTCTGATGAACGGATACGCGCAATCTTGGTGGGTGTGTTAAATAATGATGCAGCCAATTTACAAGAGACCAGATTGGTTTCATCGTGCTCGGTTACTGCAAGCACCATATCTGCATCTTCTATGCCGGCGCTGACAAGAATTGAAGGATGCGATGCATTGCCGACAACCGTTCTCAGATCCAGCCTGTCTTGAAGCAGCGCAAGCCGGTCAGGATCGGTATCGACCATAGTAATGTCATTGGCTTCACCGACCAAGCTCTCAGCGACCGATGAACCAACCTGTCCCGCACCCAGAATAATTATTTTCAAACGTCGCCCCTGTTAAATTCCGTGACGGGCTTATTACAACATTTAACCACAAAATTTATTGATGCGCCCGAACCCAATCGCGCCACTGCAAAAACAAATTTTTATCCAGTGCGGCTATGACTGAACGGCGCCATGGCGAACCTGACCAATAATCGTCATACTCAAACCCGGACATATACCCTCCCGCTTCTTCCAGAATCAGACTGCCAGCCGCATAATCCCATGGTTTCTGACCACCATGTAGATAAAGATCAAAATAACCGGCTGCGGTATAACACCATTCCAAAGCGCAGGCGCCATAATTCCGTTGCGAAGCATATGGCGGTGTAGAAGCAACCTTAGCTGCCAACTTATTGTGCAACCGCTTTAAATCCACGTTTGCTACCGCATTGGATAAAACGGTTGTGGTTTGCCTTATTGGCAGCCGTCTGCCATTCAAAAAAGCGCCACAACCCCGTTCAGCATAAAACATTTCGTTGGAAACCGGATTATAAATTACCCCTAACACACTTTTACCCTGCTTCATCCACGCAACCGAAATCGCGAAATACGGCAAACCATTGAGAAAATTGGAAGTCCCATCGATAGGATCAATACTCCACAACCCATCTCTGCCATTAACCCACTGCACTTCCTGTTCCTGGCGCGACATTTCTTCGCCCATTACCGCACATGGGTGGATTTTCTGCAGCAACTCAAGCAACTTGTGCTGCGCAGCAAGATCAGCTTCTGTGCAGGCACTGCCATCTTCTTTTGTTTGCCGCGCAACACACAAGTAACGCGGCATGATTTCCTTCCTTGCAACCTCCCTCACTGCAGCTATAACATCATTCAGCACGGTTATTCAGATCGCCACTTAATAGAACAACCAATACTGGGTATTTGATCTTTCGGACCGTTGCCTGTTTTTGCCACTTCCAGCATTCCTTCAAACAAGTCACGTCGCACATCCGGCAGTGCGGCTTCCTTGCGCGAAGCATCCAAACGACCGCGATATTGTAGTTCAAGATCTCGGTTAAATCCAAAAAAATCAGGCGTGCAAACAGCGCCATATGCTTTGGCCACTTCCTGGGTTTCGTCCCAGACATAAGGGAAAGGATAGTTCAATTCTTTTGCAACACGAATCATATTGTCGAAAGAATCTTCCGGGTAATCAGCCGGATCATTGGACATTATTGCAATTGCATTCATACCGTGCAGCTTCAATTCGTTGACATCCCGAACCAGGCGATCCTGTATAGCTTTGACATAGGGACAATGGTTGCAAATAAACATGACCAACAATCCACTCTCGCCTTTCGCCGAGGCCAAACTATGACGCTTCCCATCAACACCCGGCAGATCAAAATCAACCGCCTTCCAACCAAAATCACAAACCGGTGTTTCCGTACGTGCCATTACTTAATTTCTCCTATTCGTTGCTATTCAATATAATATGTTGTTTTAAAATTCTGTATTTAACCGTCAACATACATGCGTATATGCAGATTGAAATCTTAGTTACAAGTAATCCATTGATAATGATGACTCATGATATATTAGCATGAGACGACGTTCCGGTTTCGACACTTGTAATTTCTACCAAACCATGCCACCACGCTTTTTCTGTTGTAACGATATTTTTATCGGTCAAACGCTTGAACTTGATCTAGCCACTGGACATCATGCCAGCCGGGTTTTAAGGCTCAAACCGGGCAATGCAGTTATTGTATTTAATGGCAAAGGCGGTGAATTTCATGCACGCATTGAGAACATACGCAAAACATCTACAACCGTCATAGTCGGGCAGTTTGAGGCCGTCGAACGAGAATCCCCGTTGACCATTGAAATCGCTCAGGCAGTATGTGTAAACGAAAAAATGGATTGGATTATTCAAAAATCGATTGAACTGGGTGCAACATCGATTCAACCACTTTTCACAACACGAAGTATCGTTCGATTATCAGAAGAACGCGCCATCAAGCGATTGCGGCATTGGCAAAAAATTATTATCTCGGCGTGTGAGCAGTGTTGCAGAAATCGCATTCCAATCATATCACCGCCACTGACACTAACGGATTGGCTCAGTTGCCGTAAAGCTGACCAGCCGAGTCATCTAAATTTTATGCTTTCGGTCAACGGTGATCAACGTTTAAAAAACCTTCCTGAACCATCCTCCAATACATCAATGACATTGACTGTCGGACCTGAAGGCGGCTGGACACCGGAAGAAGAAGACATTTTACACCAGCACGGATTCATCGCCCTAAAAGTTGGTCAACGAATCATGCGTACTGAAACGGCCGCACTGGCAACGTTAGCTGCCATACAAACGTACTGGGGTGATTTCTAAGTCAGGTGCGCTATACTAGAAAAATGCATATTCAATCAAACGCATTGAAATTATTAAACCGTTAATCCTACATAATCTAACCATGAATTCAACCGCTGATTTTGTTTCCTGGTTCCGTTCCGTTGCCGCCTATATCAATACCTTTAGGGGAAAAACATTTGTATTAGGATTCAGCGGTGAAATGGTTGCTGATGAAAAATTTATCAGTTTTATTCATGATATTAACCTGCTTGCCAGCCTGGGTGTACGCCTGGTTCTGGTTCATGGCGCTCAGCCGCAAATACAGCAACGGCTTAATGATAGCAACCCGGACAATCCATCAACAAACGGAATCAGCATTACTGATGCGCCCACTTTGCATTGCATCAAGGAAGCCGTTGGCCGTACTCATTTTGAAATTGAAGCATTACTTTCCATGGGATTGCCAAATTCACCTATGGCAAATGCAGACATACATGTCGCCAGCGGCAATTTTATCACCGCCTGTCCAACTGGTATTATCGAAGGCATCGACTTTATGTATTCCGGGAAAGTGCGTCGAGTAAATACCAATGCAATAGAAAGCCGTCTGGATCATGGCGGTGTCGTACTGATTTCTCCATTGGGTCATTCCCCTACTGGTGAAATTTTTAGTCTTACACTTGAAAATATTGCCACTGAAGTAGCCATTGCACTAAATGCCGAAAAACTCGTTTTTATGCTGGATACGCCACTTATTTCACCAATTGAGACAGAAAACCGCAATCAACTGCCACGCGAATTAACGGTAACGCAAGGCAGGCAATTACTGCAAAATATCCAAAACAGACCTGCTTACTTAACCGATAAAATTCATAAAATAATTGCATGCGCCATAAAAGCATGTGAAGGAAAAGTATCTCGCACTCATCTTATAAACCGCCACACCGATGGCGCTATTTTGAAAGAACTATTTACACATTACGGTATCGGCTGCATGATTTCCAGCGAAACACTTGAGACGCTAAGAAATGCCAATATCGAAGATGTTGGCTCCATTTTGCAACTGATTGAACCGCTTGAGGCAGAAGGAATATTAGTTAGAAGAAACCGGGAATTACTGGAAATTGAAATAGAACGCTTTATCGTATTTGAGCACGATGGTTTAATTATAGGTTGTGCAGCCCTTTATCCATTTCCACAAGAAAAAATCTGCGAATTGGCCTGCCTTGCAATACACCCCAGTTATCGCAATCAGGGGCATGGCAATCGACTGCTTAAAACGATAGAAGAACGCGCCGCCGCTCAAGGCAATTTGAAACTGTTCGTCTTAACAACACATGCAACTCATTGGTTTATCGAACACGGATTCTCAGAAATCTCATTGTCCGAACTACCCAAGTCCAAACAAGATTTATACAATTACAAACGGCGCTCTAAAGCTTTTATGAAAACATTACAGTAATACCAGCTTCCATTCATAGGGATATTCCTGCTTTACGGATTCGCATTAAATCGCCATAATCTTAGCCTTTTTCAATACATTCAATAAAACCTATGGGAAGAACAGTCAACTGTATCAAGCTTGGTCGCGAAGCTGAGGGCCTCGATTTTCAGCCTTATCCAGGCGAATTGGGGAAACGTATTTTTGAAAATGTTTCAAAAGAGGCCTGGAATGAATGGCTTAAGCTCCAGACAATGCTGATCAACGAGAACCGGCTCAATCTGTCGGACAGCAAAGCACGCCAATATCTTGCCGAACAATTAGAAGCACATTTTTTCGGCACTGGCGCCGAACAACCTGCAGGTTACATCCCCGAACAAAAGTAACAGTTCACTCTCATTGATAAGTGTCTACTGAAATCGAACTCAAATTATCTTTTCCATCGCAGTTTGTTGACCATATTAAACAACTGCCAATATTAAAAGAATTCAGTATCGCATCCCCCGTCACTGAGAATTTACACAGTACGTATTATGATACGCCCGATCATGCGCTCGGAAAAAAGCGGATTGCACTACGCATAAGAAAAATGGGCGACCATTGGATTCAAACGATAAAGAGTGGCGGTACCGCTCAAAACGGCTTGCATCACCACCATGAGTTCGAATGCAGACTCTCAGTAGACAAGCCGGATTTCGATCAAATTCCGGATAAAAATTTAAGGCAATTTTTTTCCGACGAACAACTCAGGAAAACATTGAAACCCATTTTCACAACGGAATTTCTTCGTACGATCTATCTGATTGAACCACAAGAAAATTTTACTATAGAATGTTGCGTTGACGATGGTGTTATAAAGGCAGACAAAAAAACAGAAACCATTAGCGAAATCGAACTGGAATTAAAATCCGGAGAAAAATCACAATTGGTTGAATTTTCCAGATTATTACAAGCGCAGTGTCCTTTCGATCTCGTTCCGGAAAATACAAACAAGGCAAAACATGGTTATACCTTGCTTTCACAGTAATTTACGCTATCCACATTCTACAACATGTAGCGAATAAATGAAGGATGAAAATAACGAGAAATGCGTGCCGGCACTACAATCACAATAAAAATATGATTCAATGACGGCAGCGCACTTCCTCGCCAAAAACTGTTATTTAAAGCGTTTTATTTTATAACCGGATCAAGCTCACCTTTCGCATAACGTGACGCCATGTCGTCCAGCATGATTGGTTTGATCTTACTTGCCTGACCCGCACAACCAAATGCTTCAAAACGTGCCTTGCAAATATCCTTGGCTGCAGCGGTCGCTTCTTTCAGGAATTTACGCGGATCGAAATTGCTTTTGTCATGAGCCATATGACGGCGGATAGCACCTGTCATGGCCAGACGGATATCGGTATCAATATTAACCTTGCGCACTCCGTTTTTAATACCTTCACATATTTCTTCAACCGGAACACCGTAGGTTTCTTTCATATCGCCACCGTATTCACGGATAATTTCCAGCCAATCCTGCGGTACCGAGCTTGAACCATGCATAACGAGGTGCGTATTCGGTATGCGCTGATGTATTTCTTTAATCCGGTTAATCGCCAATATATCGCCTGTCGGTTTGCGGGTAAATTTATACGCGCCATGTGACGTGCCTATCGCAATCGCCAGCGCATCAACACCGGTTTTCTTGACAAAATCCGCCGCTTCTTCAGGATCGGTCAACAACTGGTCGTGTGAAAGTACACCTTCTGCACCATGACCGTCTTCCGCTTCACCCATACCGGACTCCAGCGAACCCAGACAGCCCAATTCACCTTCGACGGACACACCCACTGAATGCGCGATACTGACAACTTCAGATGTCACATTGACATTATATTCATACGATGAAGGTGTTTTGGCATCGGCTTCCAGCGAACCGTCCATCATCACGCTAGAGAAACCGCTGCGGATTGCATTGACACAGACAGATGGTGATGCGCCGTGATCTTGATGCATCACAATCGGAATATGAGGATAGGCTTCTACTGCTGCTGCGATCAAATGCCGCAGAAAAGCTTCGCCCGCATATTTTCTGGCACCTGCAGAACCTTGCATAATTACCGGACTATTGCATTCATCGGCAGCCTGCATAATGGCTTGGATCTGCTCCAGATTATTTACATTAAATGCCGGTAATCCGTAATCATTTTCTGCTGCATGATCCAAAAGTTGTCTTAATGATACAAGTGCCATATATCTCTCCTTTAAAGATTTATCTAATTTGTTTGTATGTTAGATTTTTTTTTGCAAAACGAATGGTTTGAATCCACTTCTATGAATTTTTAGAGACATCTTTATTTTTTTCAGCCTCTCCATTTTCTTCTGTTCTGCATTCGCCAACCCGGATTATTTTCATGGTATTCGTCCCTCCTGTTTTTCCCACAGGTTCGCCAATCGTCATCACCATGATGTCTCCGTGACGCACAATATCTCTGTTGAGCAATTCATCTTCAGCCAGTTCGAGAATAACTTCCGGATCATTCAATCCCTTGCCGAATTCAACGGGATAAACGCCTCTGAAAAGAGTTACTTTACGTCGTGTACTTTCATGGGGGCTAAGCGCCACAATGGGAACCTTGGAACTTCTGCGTGACATTAACAGGGCAGTTTCGCCGCTTTGTGTCAATGCTGCAATCGCACGAATCTTTAAACCTGTAGCAGTAAACATCGTTGCGCGGGCAATTGCTTCTTCGATTGAAGCCGGGTGATTGATTGGCTGACGCCTGTCCACACTCACCATATATTCCTTTTCCGCTTCCAAACAAACTCTTGCCATGGCCGCCACCGATTCTACAGGATATTCACCGGCAGCCGATTCTGCTGACAACATCACCGCATCCGTACCATCCAATACTGCATTGGCCACATCGGAAACTTCGGCCCTGGTAGGTATCGGATTGGTAATCATGGATTCCATCATCTGGGTTGCTGTCACAACTATCTTATTATTAGTGCGTGCTGCGCGTATCATTTTCTTTTGCAGTGCAGGCACCGCCGCATCGCCCGTTTCGATAGCAAGATCGCCGCGGGCCACCATTATCGCGTCAGATGCTTCAATAATATCATCCAAAGCAAGTATCGCTTCCGAGCGTTCTATTTTGGCCATAATCAGGCTTCTACCACCGGCCGCATGAACCATTTCCCGTGCCTGCCTGATATCATCACCCGACTTGACGAACGATACAGCCAAAAAATCTGCGTTCATTTCCGCCGCAACCTTGATATCTTCCATATCCTTGCTGGTTAATGCTGGCGCACTTAACCCGCCACCCTTGCGGTTGATACCTTTATTATTAGAGAGCACTCCGCCTTGCACGACAACGCAAAAAATCTCATTATCCCTGACTGCAGACACTTCCAGTACAATCCGTCCGTCATCCAGCATCAACGTCGCGCCTGGCTCTACATCATTGGGTAATTCCTTATAATCAAGACCCACTCTCTCCTGATTACCCAGAACGCATTCGGAATCTAAAATAAACTGATCGCCCACATTCAATTTGATGCGACCATGCTCGAACTTTCCAATTCGTACTTTAGGGCCCTGTAAATCGGCTAAAACACCAACCGTCTGCCCTAATGAATGTGCTATGGAACGCGTCATCTCCGCATACTGCAAATGCTGTTCTCGCGTTCCATGTGAAAAATTGATCCGCACTACATCCAGTCCGGCACTAATCATTCTTTCCAGTATTCTTGGATTTGAGCAACTCGCCGGACCAAGTGTGGCGACGATTTTGGTTCTGCGGATCATTTTTTCTACGACTGTTTAAATGCTAATGATAAATTATTTTGCACGTGTTTCGAGGATTTCAACTGCTGGTAGTTTCTTGCCTTCCAGGAACTCTAGAAAAGCCCCGCCTGCTGTTGAAATATATGACACCTTATCGTAGATATCATATTTCTGGATCGCAGCAATCGTATCGCCGCCCCCGGCTAATGTAAATGCTTTTGTTTCAGCGATTGCACGTGCAATTTTCTCTGTACCGGCGCCAAACTGATCAAACTCAAAAACGCCTACAGGACCATTCCATACCACCGTACCCGCCTTCATTATAATATCAACGAGTTGTTGTGCGCTTTTGGGACCAATATCGAAAATCATATCATCATCGGCTACCGCTCCAGCATCCTTCAAAACAGCGGGCTCACTAGCATCAAATTTTTTGCCCACCACTACATCAACCGCGACGGGAATTGAAGCATTACGTTGAATCATTTTCTCCATCAGCGATTTTGCGGTGGGTACCAGATCATCTTCACACAATGATTTGCCGATATTTTTTCCGGTTGCTTTCAAAAAAGTATTAGCAATACCGCCACCCACAACCAGTTGATCCACTTTTTCCGATAATGATTCAAGTACAGTCAATTTGGTAGATACTTTCGACCCACCGACAATGGCCACCATTGGCCTGGCCGGATTATCCAGTGCTTTGGTTAACGCCTCCAGCTCTTCAGTCAGCAAAATTCCCGCACAGGCAACCGGTGCAAATTGCGCAATACCATAGGTTGATGCTTGTGCGCGATGCGCTGTTCCAAATGCATCCATTACAAAAATATCGCATAAGCCGGCATATTTACGTGCAGTCTCTTCCAGGTTTTTCTTCTCGCCTTTATTGATTCGGCAATTTTCCAGTACGACCAATTCACCTTCAGCGACATCAAAGCCACCGTCCACCCAGTCTCTAATCAATCGCACCGATTTATTTAAACGTGCAGCGATATTATCAGCTACAGGCTTCAACGAGTTTTCTTCCGACCATTCGCCTTCTTCGGGACGTCCTAAATGTGACGTCACCATGACTTTTGCACCGGCACCGAGGCAATGATTAATGGTTGCCATCGAAGCTGTTATACGCGCATCCGATGTAACTTTTCCGTCTTTAACCGGCACGTTCAAATCAGCACGAATAAATACACGTTTTCCCTTGAGATCAAGGTCTACTAGTTTTATAACAGACACATTCAACTCCAGATTGTCTTAAAACAAATAAAGGATAGCCACCTGCTACCCTTTATCTTAATGTATCAAAAGTAAATAACACAATAAATTCGAAAGCGCTAAACTATAAGCCTCTGATGCTATCAAATCTATTCAAGCTATTCATAGGGTGCAGCGCAATCATTTCGGCGCAATAACACGCACCATTTCCAACAGCTTAGTCGAATAGCCCCATTCATTATCATACCAGGCGACTACTTTAACAAAACTGCCATCCAGCGCCATTCCAGCTTCCGCATCAAAAATTGAAGTGCAGCTTTCACCCCGGAAGTCCGTTGAAACGACTTTCTGATCGGTATAACCCAACACCCCTTTCATATCACCTTCTGATGCATCTTTCATTGCTTGGCAAATCGCATCGTAAGAAACATCCTTATTCAATTCAACCGTCAAATCGACGACTGACACATCAGATGTCGGAACGCGGAACGCCATACCGGTCAACTTTTTATTCAATTCCGGAATTACGACACCAACCGCTTTTGCCGCACCCGTAGATGACGGAATAATGTTTTCCAAAATACCGCGCCCCCCCCTCCAGTCTTTATTCGAAGGACCATCAACTGTTTTTTGTGTTGCGGTAGCCGCATGTACGGTTGTCATCAATCCACGCTTAATGCCAAATTTATCGTTCAGTACTTTGGCTACCGGCGCCAGGCAGTTTGTTGTACAAGATGCATTGGAAACAATCGTTTCACCACTATAGGTTTTATCGTTGACACCGTAAACAAACATCCTTGTACTATCTTTGGACGGCGCAGACATGATAACCTTTTTAGCACCTGCAGCAAGATGTTTTTCACAGGTCTCCTGGGTCAAAAATAGTCCGGTTGATTCTACGACGACATCGGCACCAACTTCATCCCATTTCAATTCTGCCGGGTCTTTAACGGCCGTCAGTCTTATTCTTTTACCGTTAACAACCAGTGTATTTCCATCAATGGAAACTTCTCCTTGAAAACGTCCATGTACAGAATCATGTTTTAGCATATAGGCAAGATAGTCCGGTTCCAGCAAATCATTGATTGCAACAACCTCAATATCCGGAAAATTTTGAACCGCAGAACGAAAAACCATGCGTCCAATACGGCCAAACCCATTAATGCCTACTTTAATTGTCATATTGAATACTCCTTAATTAATAATTCTATCCCGAGCAAGGTTGATTATTGCCTTACCACATTGTTTTCTAAAGCACTTCTTTGACTGTCTTCACAACGTTCGCAACGGTAAAACCAAAGTGCTCGAATAATACATTTGCCGGCGCTGATTCACCAAACGTATCGATACCAACAACCGCACCTTCCAGACCCACGTATTTACGCCAGAAATCGGTAACACCAGCTTCTATGGCAACACGCACCACTCCGCGAGGCAATACACTCTCCCGGTATGATTTATCCTGACGATCAAACGCATTTGTACATGGCATCGATACCACTCTCGCCTTGATGCCTTCTTGCGCTAATGCCGTTTGTGCCTGCACGGCCAAATCAACTTCGGATCCTGTCGCAATCAGAACTACCTGTGGTTGACCACCATCCGCTTCTGATAATACATAACCGCCCTTATCGATTAATTTTATTGTAGCCTCATCGCGTTTCTGAAAAGGCAGATTTTGACGGCTGAAAATCAATGTCGACGGACCTTCCTTACGTTCAATTGAACGTGCCCAGGCAACTGTTGACTCCACGGTATCACAGGGGCGCCATACATCCATATTAGGAATTAAACGCAGAGTAGCTGTTTGTTCTACAGGCTGATGCGTTGGTCCATCTTCACCCAATCCAATCGAATCATGGGTAAAGACAAACAAATTACGAATTTTCATCAAAGCCGCCATGCGTAATGCATTACGCGCATACTCAGAAAACATCAAAAAGGTTGCGCCATAAGGAATCACTCCACCATGCAACGACATCCCGTTCATCATGGCGCTCATGCCAAATTCGCGTACGCCGTAATAAACATAGTTACCGCCGTTTTCCTTGCTTACCCCTTTTGATCCTGACCACAAGGTTAAATTTGACCCAGCCAGATCAGCCGAACCGCCAAGCAATTCCGGCAAAACCGGTGCCAACGCTTCTATTGCATTTTGTGAAGCTTTGCGGCTCGCTATATTTTCAGTTTTGCCATTAATTTCATTAATCACCGCATTAACATGACTTGACCAGTTAGCCGGTAAATCACCAGCCATGCGGCGTTTAAATTCAGCAGCCTCCGTTGGATACTTATTTGCATATTCAGCAAATTTTTGGTTCCATTCACCTTCAAGCTGATTTCCTTTCTCTGTCGCATCCCAGGCACTGTATATATCACCCGGGATCTCAAATGGTGGATGATGCCAGCCAATATGCGGACGTGCGGCAGCAATCTCAGCTTCTCCCAGAGCCGCGCCATGTACTGCATGCGTATTAGCCAAATTTGGCGACCCCAACCCGATAACAGTTTTACAGCAAATCATGGTCGGTTTGTCATTAACACGTTTTGCTTGTTCTATAGCAGCTTCAATGGCAACCGGATCATGTCCGTTTACATTCGGCACGACATGCCAGCCATAAGACTCAAAACGTTTAGGCGTATCATCAGTGAACCACCCTTCAACATGACCATCAATCGAAATACCGTTGTCATCATAGAAACATATCAGCTTGCCCAATCCAAGTGTTCCTGCGAGTGAGCACGCTTCATGTGAAATGCCTTCCATCAAACAGCCGTCACCCAAAAACACATAGGTATTGTGATTGACAATATCAAAACCCGGGCGGTTGAATTCTGCAGCCAATACTTTCTCCGCCACGGCCATTCCAACAGCATTGGTGATACCCTGGCCCAACGGACCCGTGGTTGTTTCCACGCCCGGGGTATAACCATACTCCGGATGACCGGGTGTTTTTGAATGGAATTGCCTGAATTGTTTGATATCTTCCATAGTGAGATCATAGCCGGTCAAGTGCAAAAGCGCATAGATCAGCATGGATCCATGTCCATTGGATAATACAAACCGATCCCGATCAAACCAATTAGGATTCTTCGGATTATGCCGCATATGGTGTATCCACAAGACTTCTGCGATTTCAGCCATACCCATTGGCATACCCGGATGGCCAGAATTTGCTTTTTGTACAGCATCCATGGCTAACGCGCGCACAGCGCTGGTCAAGTTCTTAAACACTGGCTCTTCGAAATCCTTAAAAGTATCCATTTGATACACACTCCCTTATATCTTTTTATTTATGAATTTTAATTAGTTTATTTTTGACGAAGAACCGTTTTTCCCTCGACTCCCGATTGCCTTAACCTAATGACCTCATTAGAAAAAGACGTATATTATCTCGCATATTGATTCGACCGACAACCACATTGAGTTCTCTTGACCGAATCAACGGAAAAATCTCTCTCCACTGGACTCAATTCATTCCTGAACATTCAAAAATCTGCTCACTAAAAGAATCTAAACTCGGAGTAGATCGCAGGAAAAATATTGAAGAGTCCTATTTCTTCCCCTTATTCTTGGACGCGGTAACTATTGTCAACAAAACACCCAGTGCAAAAAATAACAGTAAAGCCACACTGACAGGCATTTCTATAGACCGCTCATGGTAATAATGCAAGACGATAATTTCAGAATTCATTGCAGCAAAACAAATGAACAGTAGAAAAACGATCAAACGCAGCAACCATATAAATACTTGCATGATAGTCCAGACTCAATAGATTAATAAAAGCCAGCAATATGAAAACCCACGCAACAACAAGGAATTACAAAGCACCGGCATACCATCGCTAACCTCCCTCCTTAGTTGACTAGCACTTAAACTCCGGCGAATATCGGTGAATATATTAGGCAGACAAAAATGACACGACAATTTCTTATCCCAAGTCTAACCCAAAACAATCTAAGCTTATCTTCCCGTTATTGATGAATCAGAAACTATATTAATTACAATTATTTTTTATAATCCACACGCTCTCTCATTTCCTTGCCCGCCTTAAAATGCGGGACATATTTTGCCGGCACCCGTACTTTTTCTCCCGATTTTGGATTTCGCCCGACCCTTGGAGGTCTGTAATTAAGATCAAAACTACCAAAACCACGGATTTCTATTCGATGTCCATTTGCAAGACTTTGCGCCATAGCATCAATAATCATCTTTACAGAAAGTTCTGCGTCTTTGGCCACAAGCTGCGGAAAACGGGCCGCCAGCCGGGAAATCAATTCAGATTTCGTCATGAATATTCCTTATTGCTCTGTATTTTTACTATCCATTTTTGCCTTAAGTAATGCACCCAAGCTCGTTGTTCCAGCATTTGCCGGTGCTTTTATTTTCTGCATAGCAGTTGTTTCATCCGATTTATCTTTAGCTTTTATCGAGAGGTTTATAGCACGATTCTTGCGATCAACATTGATAATCATGGCTTCTACTTTCTCACCTTCTTTCAGATGTGCCCGAATATCTTCCACACGATCCCGTGAAATTTCAGACGCGCGCAAATATCCTTCCACATCATCGGCCAACGCGATGACAGCGCCTTTAGCATCAATTGATTTCACAGCCCCTTCAACAATGCTGTTTTTATCATGTTCGGCAACAAAATGATTAAACGGATCGTCTTCCAGCTGCTTAATTCCAAGTGAAATTCTTTCCCGTTCAACATCGATCGATAGGATGACCGCTTCAACTTCATCGCCTTTCTTATAATCACAAACAGCGTCTTCTCCTGACTGACTCCAGGACAAATCAGACAGATGAACCAATCCGTCTATATTGCCCGGCAGCCCGATAAATACACCAAAGTCTGTTATTGATTTGATTTGTCCTTTAACCTTATCGCCCTTCTCATGATTCATGGAGAATTCTTCCCAAGGATTGACCTGGCATTGTTTCATACCCAGCGAAATACGGCGACGCTCTTCATCAATCTCCAGGATCATAACTTCCACTTCATCACCCAACTGAACGACTTTTGAAGGATATACATTCTTGTTGGTCCAATCCATCTCGGACACATGAACAAGCCCTTCTATCCCCTGTTCAATTTCAATAAATGCGCCGTAATCAGTCAGATTGGTCACTTTCCCGAACAGACGCGTTCGTGGTGGATAGCGGCGTGACAACCCAACCCATGGATCTTCAGTCAATTGCTTCAGGCCGAGTGACACACGATTTTTATCCTGGTCGAACTTGAGTACTTTGGCTGTTACTTCATCACCGATATTAACCACTTCGGAAGGATGTTTGACACGCCGCCAAGCGAGATCGGTTATATGCAACAATCCGTCAATTCCACCCAAATCAACAAATGCACCGTAATCAGTAATGTTTTTAACGATTCCCTGAACAACCGCACCTTCCTCGAGGCTCTCCAACAGAGACTGTCGATCAGCACCCTGTGTTTCTTCAAGAACCGCACGACGTGAGACCACCACATTATTACGTTTACGGTCAAGCTTAATAACCTTGAATTCCATTTCCCTATTTTCATAGGGCGTAGTATCTTTGACCGGTCGAATATCAACGAGCGAACCTGGCAAAAATGCGCGAATACCATTAATCATGGCAGTCAGCCCACCTTTCACCTTGCCGTTAACCATTCCCGTCACAATTGCGCCACTTTCCATGGCTGCCTCGAGATCATGCCATGCCGTCAAACGCTTGGCCTTATCACGTGACAAGCGGGTTTCACCATAACCATCTTCAAGTGTCTCAATGGCCACACTGACAAAATCCCCAGGCTTGACTTCAATTTCACCTTTATCGTTTTTAAACTCTTCAACCGGTATATAACTTTCCGATTTTAATCCCGCGTTTACAACCACGATATTGTAATCAACACGGACAACTTCTGCAGTGATAACTTCACCGACACGCATTTCCTGACGCGCAAGGCTTTCTTCAAACAGATCGGCAAAACTTTCTGAGGGCTTTGTTACATTAGATACAGTAGTCATTATAAAAACACCTGATTTTTCTTCCAAAACAGAAGAATGGGTTCGTTAAAAAAATGTTTGAAACGTGCAATTCAGTTAGCGCACAGTTTCAAACCCGTCTATTCGCACAGCTTGCTTTATACCATTCCAGTACACAATTCTGAGCTTGCAAAATAGAAAGCGAGGTTGTGTCCAACAACCTCGCATCCATACTTTTCTGCAACGGCGCGACGCTGCGATTGCTATCGCGATCATCGCGCACACGGATATCTTCCAGCAAAACCTTTATGTTAGCATTTATTCCTTTCTCCATCAACTGCTTATAACGCCTTTGCGCACGAATCTCGGCGCTTGCAGTCAAAAAAACTTTTAACACCGCATCGGGAAAAATAACCGACCCCATATCTCGACCGTCAGCAACCAACCCGGGAGACTTGCGGAAAGCACGCTGCCGGGCGACCAACGATTCTCTAACACGATGATAAGAAGCCAATTTTGAAGCGACAACACCGCACTCTTCAGTACGAATTTCATCTGTCACTCGACAGTTGTCTAAAAAGATTTCATCATTTTCAAAGGCGACATTTAAATTGGCAGCAATTTCAGCCAATTTGGCCTCATCAGCAATTTCTATATCTTCTTGCAACGATTTCAAAGCCACCAGGCGATACAATGCCCCACTATCCAGATAATGAAAACCCAAAGCTTTGGCCACCCGTTGCGCAACAGTTCCTTTGCCCGAAGCTGAAGGCCCATCAATGGCAACGACCGGAATCATCTTGTTATGCGTCATGCGCAATCCCTATTCAACTTTTCAAATATAAATAAGACGCCGAAACTGCTCAAAGTAGTCCGGAAAAGTCTTGGATACACAATCAGGATCATTAATCCTTACTGGAACACCAAAAACTACAAGCGAAAAACACATGGCCATACGATGATCATCATAGGTATCGATAGCAATATTTGATTTCAGACCATTTTCTGGCGGCGTTATACGCAAAAAGTCTTCACCTTCTTCAACGCCAGCACCCAGCTTCCTAAGTTCTGTTGACATTGCCTTAAGCCGGTCTGTTTCCTTTAGTCGCCAGCTTGCAATATTCTTCAACGTGGTTACGCCATCAGCAAATAACGCCATCACCGCCAGCGTCATAGCCGCGTCGGGAATATGATTGCAATCCAAATCAATCGCCCTCAACGACCCGACTCCGGAACGCAAATTGCTTGACTCGATCCATTGCTTATCCATTTGGATCTTTGCACCCATTTGCCGAATTGCATCCGCAAAACGAACATCACCTTGCACACTTTCGTTTCCGACACCCTGTACTCGAACCGGCCCACCGCCTATAGCACCCGCCGCCAGAAAATACGAAGCAGAAGATGCATCCCCTTCCACCATGATTTCACCAGGACTAAGATAACACTGATTCGCTGCGATAGTGAATGTCTGCCATTCCTCATGCTCGACCCTCACGCCAAAGCGTTTCATTTGTTCAAGCGTCAATGCAACATAGGGCCGCGAAATCAGTGTCCCGGCAACTTCAACCACTGATTTTTTCCCGGTAATCGGCAATGCCATAAGCAAACCCGATAAAAATTGACTAGACACATCACCTTTTACAGCAAGCCGAATGGTTTCACCTTGAATGGTCGCCGGCTTGATTTCCAATGGTGGAAAACCCGGATTACCTATATAGGTGATATCCGCACCTATCCCATGCAAAGCATCGACAAGATCGCCTATCGGTCTTTCATGCATTCGCGACACACCGGATAATCGATAGCAACCCTTCATCAGCGCCAGCACTGCAACCAAAGGACGAAATGCTGTACCGGCGTTACCCAGAAACAAATCCGCATTATTGTTTTCAAACCGGCCTTCAGTCCCAACAATCTGGTAGCTGTTTTCACCAGATTGTTTAATATCAACACCAAGTGTCGCTAGCGCTTTCAGCATATACGACGTATCATCGGAGGCAAGCAAATCACAGACATGGGTTGTACCTTTTGCCAAGGCTGCAAGCAGCAAAATACGATTGGAAATACTTTTGGAACCAGGAAGCCGGACAGTTCCAGATGCTGCACGGGCTGCCGGCAAATCAAGCCAGTTCATATTATCTTGCCTCATAAAAAGGGTCGATAATAACGCATATGGTGAACAAAAAATATCTTTTGCACGATTGACAACAGATTATCCGAACAGTAAAAACAATGTTTGATAAATTGCTATTCTTACAAATAAGGCCTGAAGCCAAAGTTAATCTATAATCTAAAGCCCAAAACCAAATGTAAGAAAAGATTACCTATTGGAACCATTTGGGATAATCTAATGAATTTATATTGCATTGAACGCGTTACTATTATAAATTTTCGCATCCATAATTGTGATTATTCAAGCATTGATGCCTAGCTCCATGAAAGCAATGCTTTAGCATAAACTAAAAAAACCATACGATAATGTTGTAACACCAATACACTTAAAGAGGATTAAACACATGTTTTACATGGAAGATGCAGAAATTGTTTTAATGTTTTGTTTTTTGGCCATTCCTGTTGCTATTTGGCTGCAGATATGGGTAAAAAATCGCAAACAGAATAGGAAAAATCCTTTGGGCGAAGAAGAATTCGAGAATACAGGACGTGCTTTTTTTTCAATTATTATAGAAGGCACAGCCATGATCGGCGGACTGATTATAATCATCGTCGCAACAAGCGGCATAGTTAAATATATTATTAATTTCTATACCTAAATAACTTTTCATAAGACGTATCCCAGATAAAAGCCCAGCGATCGATTTCATCAAATGGGCTTTTCAATGTTTGCTTCTCATCATAAAAAAGTCATCACCGGATAATGCTAAGTTGCGCCTGTTTTTTTTCTAACTGATTTTGCTTTGGTCTGTTTTGTTTTAACTGAATCCGCTTTCTCGGTATCCGCGTTTGCATCAGATTCTTTCTTAGTCTTTTTCTGCTCGAATTCAAATCCGATTTTTCCATCGGCAGTTTTCACCAGATAGGCTGAAAAAGGCCTTCCCTTTTTAGAAATAAATTTTTTCAATAAATCGGTTTTCCCAGTTTCTATTAACTTGATCACCTGCTCCGGTTCAATCGGCCGCTCGAGAATGATTTTACCCATTTTAAAACTGCAGGTACGTTCACTACCGACTGCTTTTTCACAGACATAAGACATTCCATGTTCATAAACCTGATGCTGACACAATGGACATTGCCCCAGTACGGTCGACTTAGAAAAATCAACTGATGACTGAGTTTCTTCATCATTGCCAAAATCGAATTTTGTTTCAAAATCATCGGTTAATTTGATATTAGCATTAAACAAACGCCCCATTTTGCTGCGAAAACCTTGCAGCGGACCTACTTCACGCGCCTGGATCAACGTTTCCATTTCATCAATTTCAAATTGACGACCGGCCAGTATTTTCCAGACCGCAAAATCGCATTGATCACATCGAAATTTTTTATAAGTTTCCCGTACCACACCGCCACATTTCGGACATGGCGTTTTCAGCGTCGCAAAATCTCCCTCAATGGTTTCACCCCGATGGCTTTTTGCCTGCTCAACAATATGACGCGTCATTTCGGCAATATTCTGCATAAACGCATCCCGTTTAAGCTCACCTTTTTCGATTTGCCGAAGTTGAAATTCCCAGTTACCCGTTAACTCTGGCGAAATCAATTCTGGAATTTTCAGACCGCGCAATAACGTTATCAACGAAAATGCCTTTGCCGTCGGATGCAATTCACGCCCCACTCTGAGCAAGTAATTTTCGGATACCAAACCTTCGATAATTGCTGCGCGTGTCGCCGGCGTTCCCAATCCTTTTGCACTCATTGCCGCCCGTAATTCTTCATCTTCCACGAGCTTTCCGGCACTTTCCATCGCTGATAGCAGCGTCGCTTCATTAAAACGCGCAGGCGGACGCGTTTGGTTGGAGATAACATTAATTTCATTAACTGCTACCGATTCCCCGGATTTCACAGCAACCAATGAAGCATCATCCGCCTTGCCATTTAAAGACTTCCCATATACCGCTTGCCAACCCGGATTAACCATGACCTTTCCTTCCGTTTTAAAAGGTTCATTTTCAACCCGGGTGATACGTGTCGTAACCAGAAATTCTGCTGCCGGATAAAAAATAGCTAAAAATCGTTTTGTCACCAGATCATAAAGCTTGGCTTCCGCTTCATTCAATTTCTTGGGGTTTAACAACGTGGGAATAATGGCAAAGTGATCCGAAATCTTTGCGTTATTAAAAATCCGTTTATTGGGCTTGACCCAATCCGATTGCAAAATTGCGCGGGAGAATGTCTGATACTCAGTACCTTCAAGCCCCACCAGTGTTTCCTTGACCGTCGATATATAATCTTCCGGCAAAGCTCTGGAATCCGTTCTGGGATAAGTCAACACTTTATGTTTTTCATACAAAGCTTGCGCCAAACCAAGCGTTGCTTTGGCAGAAAATCCAAATCGGCTGTTGGCGTCACGTTGCAGGCTGGTCAAATCATAAAGTAACGGACAGGTTTCTTTTGACGGTTTACTTTCTTCACTGACAACACCAGATTTACCTTCACATTTAGTCTTTATCGCCTCTGCTTTTTCAAAATCCCAGATTCGATCTGCTCTCAGTTCAGTTTCTGATTTATCCTTTTTAAACTGCTCATCAAACCATTTTCCTTCATATACTCCATTCTCGGAGACAAATTCACCTTGTACTTCCCAGTAATCCTTTGGTTTGAATTTTTTTATTTTTTCTTCACGTTCAATCAGAATAGCAAGTGTCGGTGTTTGCACACGGCCTACGGTTGTTTTATGGAATCCTCCCTCTTGGGAATTAAAGGCAGTCATCGCACGCGTGCCATTGATTCCAACCAGCCAATCCGATTCGGAACGGCTCACGGCCGCTTCAGCCAATGAATGCACTTCCGAATTATCCAACAACTTTTTAAATCCCCCACGGATTGCATCCGGCGTCATGGACTGCAACCACAACCGTTTGATCGGCTTCTTATTCGTTACATGCCGCATGATGTAATAAAAAATTAATTCACCTTCGCGCCCCGCGTCACACGCATTGATGATCGTTTCAACATCCTTGCGTTTGATCAGTTTTTTTAATAATTTCAGACGTGTTGAAGTTTTTTCAATGGGATTTAAATCAAAATGTGGCGGAATAACAGGTAAGTTGGCAAAACTCCACTTACCTCTTTTCACTTCATACTGCTCGGGAACAACAAGCTCCAGCAAATGCCCCACAGCGGATGAGACAACAAAGTCATCATTTTCAAAATAGTCCGTGTGTTTGGTAAAACCACCCAAAGCACGAGCAATGTCGGCAGCTACAGACGGTTTTTCTGCAATAACCAACGTTTTGCTCATTTTTCTCCTCCATTAAAACGAGTTACAATCTCATTTTGCTTTGCAGTTAAAACCAGGAAAACAAATTTTTTTTCTAAAGAAAAGATATTAATCACCAAAGTCTCAGGCACTTTTATACAGGTATTGACCTGTAATTGGTTTTATAAAAATTGATCTAATGCCAGTGATGCGAATCGCTGACAATCAACAACTTTTCCAGAACAGCATTATCGGATAATTGATCATGCATCCAGAGTTCTGTCAAAACAATAAGTTTTATTTTCTCCAGACTGGATGAATCCTCATCCAAGGCTATAACGCGATCAATCAACTGCTCGCGCTGTAATGGGTTAATAATTCCGGATTGTTCCAAAAAAACAATAAAACCACGGCCTTCGGTATCAATTTTTTCCATTTCCAGCGCACTGAAGCATCTGATGGATTTGCTTTCTGTCAGCGAATCCGGATACCCGTTATTATCTTGCTGCGCCAATTCTGATAACCAGTCAAGCGCTTCATGAATATCTTCATCATTGAAGCCGGCCATGGACAACTTACGCGTAAGCGTCTCAGAATCAGGGTAACTACCTGAATCAAAATAATTTTCAAATAAATAATAGAGTATATCGAACATTTTAGTATTTATTCGTAGTCAACAAGCTGCTTTCCTAATCTACTGTTATCACAGGAAATCCAGATTATGCAGCCAAAGTATTGTTCTATCGATATCAAATTACGTTTACGTATCTTCTCTTATTTACCAACATACTGTTATTGTATTATCGTTCAACCCGTTGGTAGCATCCTCCAGGAAGACTAGAAACATAACCTTCAAGTTCAAGTGTTAATAGCATGGCTGATACAGACTCAACCGTCAAGCCACTGCGCGCACACAAAGTATCAATATCGATTACATCATGGCCCAGGTATTGCAGCAACAACATACCCTCATTTGTTTGAGTACATTCAGAAAATTGTTGCTTCTCGCCATGTGTTGACCGGGCTGCTTTTGTCGGATGAAATTTAAACTGTGCAGGTGAATTTAACTCAACCAAGATGTCTTGAATACTCTCAACAAGTTTGGCGCCTTCCTTAATTAACAGATGACACCCTTTCGACAACGGCGAATGAATCGAGCCCGGAATCGCAAAAACCTCACGCCCTTGCTCCAAAGCCTGCCGCGCCGTTATCAAAGATCCGCTACGTAGCGCCGCTTCGACAATCAGACTGCCCTGACTCATGCCACTGATGATACGATTTCTTCTTGGAAAATTTCTACCGATAGCGGGAGTACCCAGTGGTACTTCAGAGATAAGCGCGCCTTCTTTTGCCAGCCTGTGCGCAAGTTGATGATTTCTGGCAGGGTATACGATATCCAGTCCGGTACCGACTACCGCAATACTTGCCGCAGCTCCGCGCAAACCACCAACATGTGCTGCAGTATCGATACCCAGCGCCATGCCGCTGATAACGCACAGTCCTGCATCACTGGCCGACTCAGCAAATGCTTCGGCATTGGACAATCCTTGCGGCGTTGCATTTCGGCTGCCGACTATAGCCAGTGCCGGCCGGGTCAACAAATCACGATTCCCTTTAAAATACAATAATGGCGGTGGATCCGCGATATGCAAAAGCTGTGGTGGATAATCCGTATCAGCAAGAGTAACTATCGCATTGGCGGCGTCTCCCAACCACTTGATCGCCGCGTCAACTTTATCTGGCGCTGCACCACGCCTGATATGCTTTCCGATAGATTTTTTTACAATACGTTCAATTGCTGTTTCAGAAGCTGATAAAACTGCGGCCGGGCTTCCGAATGCAATCAATAGTCTGCGAATTGAATTGTCGCCAACCCCTTTGATAAGGCACAACTTTAACCAGGATTCAATCTCCGCAATTTCAGCCGATTGACTCATAAAATCATCTCGGCAGCATAGAACTACTCAAGTATTGCATCCGCACCAAAACAACCTCTTTCCAACACATTACGAACTGATAAGTTAAGAATTTACTTTCGCGTTATCCATCAGCCGCAACATACGCTAAACAATTGACAAATCATCTGAATACTCATGGATTCTTAATCGCGTCACCGATCATGATCGAGCCCCTGCTTTGAACCACGAGCGCATAGGATACTTTATCAAACACACGAAAAACAAAAACCAGCCCTGAACGTTCATCCGGTAATGCTATCATCTTTCCATCAGGCATTCGAGTTTGACTTCTGCGATAAATTGCAAGAACATGTCCCATTTCCAAACCATTTTCAAAACCCTTATTCAGCGTCACGATAGAATTTTTGCCTATTTCAGTTACACCACCATATACCGAGATAATTCGTCCATCAACCGGCATTTCAGGCGCATGTGGCGCATAATTATTGAAGATAATACCTGGCGCAGGAACCAGACGATCACCTTTCAGGATTTCCTGTGTCGAATAGGTAATCATTGCCGTACTGATTTCATCAAACACTGTAACACTGGCATTACCTAAATATTCTGCTTCATAACCAATAACTTGATTATTCATTTGCGGGTCTTTTAATGCCTTTCCCGACCTGAAAATCTGCCACGCCTTCCCCAGATTATTGGGCATATTACTCACATAAACATTAGTACCTGGACTCATAACAACACGATTTTCACTGACCCCAACCAGAAAAGGAGCTTGCATTAAGCCGTCCTTCTCAATCACCAAAGGTTGACTCAAAAACGGTTCAATCACAGAAGCCGGAATACTCGGAATGGCGCCCGAATCGACTTCCTCAATACGCACATGCGGCGATAATTTTATAGTTCGATGACTTGCATCACCTTTATCCAAATACAATCGGTGACCTTTTAATGTTCTTTCCACAATAATGACATCACCCGGATATATCCGATGCGGATTTTTCAGTTGATCGCGATTAAGCCCCCAGATTTCCGGCCAACGCCAGGGATCTTTCAAAAATCGTGATGCGATACCCCATAACGTATCTCCCTTCACGACAACATGGCGTTCGGGTGAATCCGGCCTGAGCAGATCATTATCCGCAGCAACGCTGACAGACAAAACAGAAATCAGGCTTATAAAGAATATTATGGCTATAATAGGCTTACGCATGAGCAACCTCGATTACAAAAGATAATTTTATTAAATTCAGAATTCTCAGCCAATAATACGATCTATAGAGCATATTCTGTTTGTTAAATTAAATCATTTTTTTATGGCTATTCTAAAAATACTACAATACCCTGATGAAAGATTACATACTGTCGCTACTCCTGTTTCCGAGATCACGGATCAAACACGAACATTGATACAGGATATGGCAGAAACGATGTATGCCGCCCCTGGCATAGGCCTTGCCGCAACACAAATCGATGTGCATCAACGCATTATAGTCATTGATACATCTGAAACGCATGACCAATTACATGTCTTCATTAATCCTGAAATCACCGCACGTCATGGTGAATTCGAATACGAAGAAGGCTGTTTGTCCGTTCCAGGCATTTATGGCAAAGTAAAACGCGCCGAATCAGTAACTGTGAGCGCCTTAGATAAAGAAGGCAAACCTTTTACCCTGGACACATCAGGACTGTTGGCGGTTTGTATCCAGCACGAAATGGATCATTTGGAAGGAAAAGTCTTTGTAGAATACTGGTCGAAATTCAAGCAATCGCGCGTTATAGCAAAAATGAAAAAAAGACAGCGCAGCGCCATGTAACCACCATGTAACCATTAAATTCTTTTAATTTTATAGATTAGCAATAATTCAGCATACTGGCACCAAACCGCCGGAATAGCCGGTGATTAGAAACGAACAACACAATGAAAATAATTTTTGCTGGAACACCCGTTTTTGCAGCTACCGCGCTAGCTGCGTTAATTAAAGAGAATTATGAAATAGTCCTGGTATTGACTCAACCTGACCGTCCGGCAGGTCGTGGAATGAAAATGGTTGCCAGTGCTGTCAAACAATTAGCCCAGGCAAATAACCTGAAACTGTTACAACCGTCTACGCTTAAAGATCCTGAGATTCATGCACAATTACATGGCATGAATGCAGACGTGATGATTGTTGCGGCATATGGCCTGATTCTACCCGAAGCCATCCTAAAAATACCACGGCTTGGCTGCCTGAATATTCATGCATCACTGTTGCCACGCTGGCGCGGCGCCGCACCGATTCAAAGCGCCATTCTGGCGGGTGACCAGGAAACAGGCATTACCATTATGCAAATGGATGCCGGCCTGGACACAGGCCCCATGTTGCTTAAAGAAACCATACCTATTACAAACGAAGACACAGCACAAACACTGCATGACAAACTCAGCGAATTGGGCGCAAAAGCCATAGTCGATGCATTAACACTGATGCAGCAAAACAAGATTACTCCGGTTGATCAGGATGAATCACTGGCGTGTTACGCCAAGAAAATAAATAAAAAAGATGCATTTATTGATTGGAAAGAAACAGCTGAGCACGTCAATCACATGATTCGCGCCTACAATCCGGTACCGGGAGCTTATACGTTGTTTCGTGGACAAACAATTAAAATCTGGCAAGCTAAAATCATGACACAACATGCCGGACAACCCGGAAAAATCCTGTTCACCGATCGCGACGGCATTACTGTCGCCTGCGGTGATGGCTCTGTAAAACTTGAAATCATACAACGATCTGGCGGCAAACGATTAACGGCTATTGAGTTTCTGGCCGGATTTGAAATGCATCCTGGAGATTGTTTTGATACGGACAATCAAACCGTGACGCATGGTTAGAACGCAGCTGATTGCAGCAGAAATTATCAGTAACGTTTTAAGCGGAACCAACTTAACCCATTTGTTGCAGGAATGCTGGCGCAAGCATCCAACACTCACGCCGCAACAAAAAGGTGCCATACAAGATTTCAGTTATGGCGTTTTACGTCACTACGGCCAGCTTGAAGAAATTTTGGCCAACCTGCTCGAAAGACCGCTCAAGAACAACAGAATCCATTACTTGTTGTTAATCGGACTCTACCAGTTGCTGCACAGCAAAACCCCGGCGTATACCATTACCAACCAAACCGTTCATGCTTCAAGCGAAATCAGCAAAAACAAAAAATTTCAGGGACTGGTCAACGCCGTGCTACGGAACTTCATCCGGCGCAAAGAAACTTTACTGGCAACAGCAGCTGGAAAAGCAACCAGCCGTTATTCGCATCCACAATGGTGGATCAACAAACTGCGTCAACAATACCCACAACATTATGAATCTATTTTATCCGCAGACAACAAGCATCCACCCCTGACACTGCGTGTCAATCTGCGCAAAATCAGCGTTCCGGATTACCGGCAGTTGCTTGTCGAACATGGCATGGAATCACAATCGATAGGGCCTCAGGCATTACTTCTCAACAATCCTGTAGCCGTTCAAAAAATACCCGGCTTCAATGACGGACTGGTATCCGTCCAAGATGCCGGCGCGCAGTGGGCGGCCATCCTCCTTGATGTGCAGCCCGGCATGCATGTACTTGACGCTTGTGCCGCACCAGGGGGCAAGAGTACGCATATCCTGGAACTGGCGGATGTATCATTAACCATACTGGATAATGATCCTGCCCGTCTTGAGCAGGTCGAACAAAATCTCGAACGGCTTCAACTGCAAGCAAAGCAAATGATTTGTGGCAACGCTTCAAAACCGGATACCTGGTGGAACGGCAAACCCTTTGACCGAATTCTGGCTGATGTGCCTTGCTCTGCATCAGGCGTCGTTTGCCGTCATCCTGATATCAAGTGGTTACGGCGAAAAAACGACTTGAAACAATTTGCCGCAAGCCAGCAATCGATTCTCAATGCACTGTGGAAAATTTTAGCCAGAAATGGTAAGTTGCTGTATGTGACGTGTTCCGTTTTTCATGAAGAAAATAAATTTCAAATTGAACAATTTGTCCAGCAACATCCTGATGCACATATGTTACCGCTATCTGAATCCATAGCACCGGACGGGCAATTATTGCCAAACAGGCAACATGATGGTTTTTTCTACGCTTTATTACAAAAATTCTAGACGTTGCATGAAGCCTACTCATTTAACGCCACTATTCTTTACCTGTCTGTTTATAACCATTTTATTATATTCATCTCATGCTGTTGCAAACGGTAGTATACAAGTCCGGTCCTTTAAGCTGGAAGCTGTAGAGAACGGTTATAGTGTAAGCGTCGATTCCGAAATTGAGCTGAACCCCACCCTGGAACAAGCATTAAAGAAAAGCGTCACACTTTATTTCGTCGCCAAATTCACATTGGTTGAGCCGCGCTGGTATTGGTTTAATCACGAAGTCGCCCGGATCAAAACACGCGTTGGCTTAAGATACTATACACTCACCCGGCAATACCACCTCAGCGACCGCACGTCTTCAAAATATTTTTTTACCTTAAAAGAAGCATTGCAAGCCATTCAGAAAGTTTACAACGAACCATTGCGAGTTAAATCCGAACTTTCTGACACAAAAGACTATCATGCAGAGTTACGATTATGGCTTGACTTGACGCGCATGCCAAAGCCTTTTCAGGTTGAAGCCTTGGGTTCTAGTGCATGGAATTTAACCTCAGAACGTCTGCAGTGGCGTATGAAATTGCCTTCACCAGAGTACCCGTTTCAGTTCTCTTACCACCCATGAAATATGTATTGATCATTTGTACGGGACTCGGTGCTATCATGCTGTTCCTATTGGCAACAGCAGGTGCAAATACCGATTTCTTTGAACGCCGCTACAAACTGCTGCTGATCATTAACATCGCCTTTGTTTTATTACTTGTCATCATCGTTGGCTTCCTGTTATGGCGATTCAGTCGGCGCCTCAGGTCCGGCATTTTTGGATCACGGCTGGCAGTGCGCCTGTTATTGATTTTTTCTTTCATGGCCATTCTTCCGGGCGCCCTGGTTTATACCGTATCCGTGCAGTTTCTCGAAAAAAGCATCGAATCCTGGTTCGATATCAGGGTAGATCGAGCCTTGGAAGGCGGTATAAACCTCGGACAAACCATGTTGGAAAATTTACTGGGAGAACTGCAAAAAAAAGCCCAGGTCACCGCGTTAAATCTTTCTGACACAACAACTTCACCAGTCACAGTCCTCAATGAATTATTGCTACAGTCTCAAATCGAAGAAGCTACACTTTTCAACCAGGATGGCAAAGTCATTGCTTTTTCCAGCGAGAACAATCTGAATCTCTTCCCTGCGGCACCGAGTCTGTCCATCATGCGGCGCATAAGAGCACAAAAACCCGTCAGCACCTTTGAGTCCGTCGAAAACAAAGGGCTTTACTTGCGCGTTTTAACACCGGTCAATGTTTTAAGTTTAAATGAAGATATTCGTGTTCTCCAACTACTGCAGGCCGTTCCAGACCAACTCGCAGAAGATGCCAAGCGAGTGGAAGAAGGTTTTCAAGATTATCAGGAACTTTTATTATCGCGGCATGGTTTGACCCGGCTATACAGTGTAACGCTGACACTGGCATTGTTTCTGTCGCTTTTCTCAGCATTGGCTGCCGCTTCTTTACTCAGCGAAAACCTGAGCGCGCCGCTGGGCATGCTGGCAGAAGGTACGCGCGCAGTAGCGCAAGGCGATTACAGCCGCCGCCATTTGGTACAAAGCCGTGACGAATTGGGCATTCTAACCGAATCATTCAATCTCATGACACAGCAGCTTGAAGAGGCCCGCGCCACAGCACTGCATAATCAATATGAAGTCGAAAGCGCACACGCTCACCTGGAAAGCATTCTTGCCAACCTGTCCTCCGGTGTTCTGGTGTTTGACGAACAGTTAAATTTGATCAAAGTAAACCGAAGTGCCGAGAAGATTTTACAAGCGCCTCTAATCAGTCTGGACAATACTGTCATTGACGATTGTATTGAAAAAGAACCGCAGGTTGAAACTTTGATTCTAGAAGCGCGCGCCGGATTCAACTCCGGTGAAACCGGTATGTGGCAAAGGCAAATAACCCGTTCCATTGACGGTGAAAATCAGGTTCTGCTGTTACGCGGCACACGCTTACCTGAAATTTCCGGTGGTGGCGGTGTTATCGTATTTGACGATATTACCAACCTGCTGCAAGTTCAGCGTGCCGTTGCCTGGAGTGAAATAGCACGGCGTCTGGCACACGAAATCAAGAATCCATTGACACCCATTCAACTGTCCGCAGAACGCATGGAACACAAGCTAGCCAAAAAACTGGACGAGCAGGATGCCGCCATTTTGCGCCGCTCAACTGAAACCATCGTCAACCAGGTCGAAGCATTAAAACGCATGGTCAATGAATTCAATCAGTATGCGCGCGCTCCAGCACTCGAAAAACAAAAACTGGATGTCAATCAGTTAGTAATGGAAATTCTATCACTGTACGAAACAGCCAGCACGACAGACCGTACTCACCCGATACAAATCAAGCGAAAATTGGAGAACAACCTTCAGCCCATCAGTGGTGACTCCGCACAATTACGCCAAGTGATGCATAATCTATTGCTCAATGCACAAGACGCGCTGGCAGAAATCGATGAACCCGTGATTGAAATTAACACACAATCGTCAGAAGACGGTATAAAGTTAATCATTAGAGACAATGGATGCGGATTTTCGGATGAAGTCAGATCACGTGTATTTGAACCCTATATCACAACCAAAGCGAAAGGAACGGGATTAGGATTGCCCATTGTCAAAAAAATTGTCGAAGAGCACGAAGGCACAATCCAAATACAGAATCTAAAACCCAGAGGAGCACAAGTTACCATCACCTTACCCACAATTGAGAAAACCCAAGCCACTTAGCTAAAAACTAAGGATACAATCAGAATGATTACAAACAATACAATATTGGTAGTAGACGACGAAATCGGAATCCGTGAATTGTTATTCGAAATTTTACGTGATGAAGGCTATCGCGTTGCATTGGCTGAAAATGCCGAACAGGCACGTGTCTGGCGCAATCAGACACGTCCCGATTTGGTTTTATTGGATATCTGGATGCCGGATACTGATGGCATTACACTACTCAAAGATTGGGCCAGCAGTGGTATGTTGACGATGCCGGTCATCATGATGTCAGGCCATGGAACCATAGACACAGCCGTTGAAGCCACACGTATTGGCGCATTCGGTTATCTTGAGAAACCCATTCCATTGCAAAAACTGCTCAGCACCGTTGGTAAGGCATTGCGGGGAGGTCAGAACAAACAGCAAGTCACGCTTTCATTATCCAGCCTGGGTAAAGGCGCACTCATCCTGGAACTCAAGAAAAAGCTTGAAAAAGTCGCCAACCTGAAAACACCACTGTTATTGATGGGAGAACCCGGTGTCGGCATGGAAATTTGCGCGCGCTTCCTGCATCGTCCGAACACCCCATGGATAGAACCGGAAACATTATCCATTCTGGCGGAAAAACCGTTAGATCTGCTCGAAAAAGCTCGCGATGGCGTATTATTTCTGAACGATATCGGCGAAATCAACAAACTGGCTCAGAAAGGGTTGTTGCTGTTACTCAGCAAGCTTGAAAAATACAACGTCAGACTCATCTGCGCCACAACGCAGCCGTTGGCTGAACTTGCCGCGCATGGCAATTACATCACCAAATTATATGAATCGCTGAGCGGACTCAGTATTGGTGTTCCTTCGTTGCGCACACACCGCGAAGACATTCCGGAATTGGCCAGCCAAATACTGACACGCTTTGCGGAAACCGGAGATGTTTCACCCGTATTGAAATTCAGCACCGCCGCATTGAACTGTCTACGTAATTATGATTGGCCAGGCAACCTGACTCAGCTAACCAGCGTCATACATTCACTGGCGTTAACCTGCCCCGGCGATGAAATCACTGCGGATATGGTACAACAAGCCATGGTTTTCCCTGAATCCACTGCAAAACCAACCGCACCGGATATCCCTTTCGATCTGTCATTACGTGAAGCGCGTGACTTGTTTGAAAAGACTTATTTTGAACGCCTGATCGAAGAAGAAAATGGCAATATGACACGTGTTGCAGAACGTGCAGGTTTGGAACGCACGCATCTTTACCGAAAAATAAAATTACTGGGAATCAAGTTACGCGGCAATTAATCCTAAAAACCTCAGTTGACCGTTACAAAAAAGTACAAACTTGATGAATCAAAATATACATTTCAGGAAAATTCCTTAACCTGAATGGTGAGCAACACCATACTATTTATGGCGCATTGTTTTTAATTTTTACGGTGTTGCAATTCGTTGTAATAACTGGTTATTACGCTTCATTGTGTCTTGCTAAAATTAAAAAACAATACACTCTAAACACCATCCAACTGAGGTTTTTAGGTTAATTTCACTTTTACCTGCACAATAAAAAAAGCACACCGATTCGGTGTGCTTTTTTCATTCAGCGACCAGATATTACAGCAATGGAATAATCATCAATGCCACAATATTAATAATCTTGATCAGCGGATTGATGGCAGGGCCCGCGGTATCCTTGTATGGATCACCCACGGTATCGCCGGTAACTGAGGCTTTGTGCGCTTCGCTGTTTTTACCACCGAAATGTCCATCCTCAATATGCTTCTTAGCATTATCCCAGGCACCGCCACCGGCTGTCATGGAAATCGCAACAAACAGACCGGTTACGATAGAACCCATCAGTACACCACCCAGCGCTTGCGGCCCTAATATGACGCCGACCAGCACCGGCACCAGTACCGGTAACAGGGATGGAACCATCATTTCCTTGATTGCCGATTTGGTCAGCATATCCACCGCACGTGAATAATCCGGTCTGGCCGAACCATCCATAATGCCAGGAATTTCCTTGAATTGACGGCGTACTTCAATCACCACAGAACTCGCTGCACGGCCCACGGCTTCCATAGACATCGCACCGAACAGGTAAGGGATCAAACCGCCGATAAACAAACCGATGATGACCATATGATTGGATAAATCAAAAGTCAGCACATGACCCGCTTTCTCCAATCCGTGCGTGTAATCTGCAAACAGCACCAACGCAGCAAGACCGGCTGAACCGATCGCATAACCTTTGGTTACGGCTTTTGTCGTGTTACCCACTGCATCCAGCGGATCAGTCACAGCGCGAACAGACTCAGGCATTTCTGCCATTTCTGCAATACCACCTGCATTATCGGTAATCGGACCATACGCATCCAAAGCTACAATAATACCGGTCATCGACAGCATTGCTGTTGCAGCAATCGCAATACCATACAATCCGGCCAACGCATAAGCCATCAGAATACTCAAACAAACCGCCAGTACAGGTGCAGCAGTAGCACGCATTGAAACACCCAGGCCAGCAATAATATTTGTTGCATGACCGGTTGTTGATGCTTCAGCAATATTCTGAACCGGTGGATAATCGGTCGACGTGTAGTATTCGGTAATCACAACCATTGCACCGGTCAATAATAAGCCGATTGCAGCAGCAAGGAATACGCGTAATACCAATGCGCCGCCAGCTACTTCAACGCCGGAAACAGTTAATGACATATCCGCCATGAACCAAACGGTGACCGGCAAATACGCAACCAGCGCCAGACCACCTGCCACGATCAGACCACGGTAGAGCGCTTTCATAATCGTGCCGCCATCTTCCATTTTGACGTAGTAACATCCGATAATCGAGGCAATAATGGAAACCGCGCCGAGCATTAGCGGGTACACCACGGCATTCATGCCATGATCCACAAAGAACAGGGCACCCAGCAGCATGGTTGCGATAATCGTTACCGCATAGGTCTCAAACAAGTCGGCTGCCATACCTGCGCAATCACCCACGTTATCACCCACGTTATCGGCAATCACCGCTGGGTTACGTGGATCATCTTCGGGGATTCCGGCTTCTACCTTACCGACCAGATCCGCGCCAACGTCAGCACCTTTGGTAAAGATACCGCCGCCTAACCGCGCAAAAATGGAAATCAGTGAACCACCGAACGCAAAACCAATCAACGGTTTGATTACATCGCTGGCTGGTACATCTGTTACACCGCCACTAAATAACCACGCGGTGTAACCGGCAACACCTAGAAGTCCTAAGCCAACAACCAGCATACCGGTTACCGCACCACCACGGAATGCAATAGCTAGCCCTTCATTCAAACCATTACGCGCCGCCTCGGCCGTACGCACATTCGTATGAACAGACACCGTCATTCCCAGGTAACCAGCCGCTCCGGACAAAATAGCACCCAGTGCAAAACCGACAGCGGTATCCCAGGACAATGCCAGCCAGATCAACAAAAACAGAACCAGACCAACGATTCCGATGGTTGTATATTGACGATTGAGATACGCCGAAGCGCCTTCCTGTACAGCAGAAGCAATCTCCTGCATGCGAGAATTACCGGTAGACTGGGCAAAAATCCCCTTGATCCAGATACCACTATAGACCAAGGCAACAATCGCGCTACCAATTGCGATAATCAAACCGTTAGACATAAAGAACTCCAGTTAAAGTCAGACCAAAAAAACATAAATAGAACATCAGTCTAATAATTCCACATAATTAGACACTTGTCCAAAATCATAAAACAAAAGGCGCATATTCTACATGCACTTGTTGTTTAAATACATCAAATCTTTAATGCCGCTTAAATTTCAAAACTACTCAGCTTCTTCTCAATAGCGACATTTTTTAAACGCACGTAATCGGGCAATCCGTTTTTATACGGGGGATAGTCTTCGCCCTCGATGAGTGGCTGCAGATATTCACGACACGCGTCACTGATGCCAAAACCGTCTTCGCTGATATAGTCCGCCGGCATCATCTTTTCAACGTTGGCTACTTGCGACAGTTGCGCCATGCCGACTTGCCAGCGGTAAGGCGAACTCGACAAACGATCAATGGTCGGCATCACCGAATTATGACCGGCCAGGGCATATTCAACGGCCGCTTTGCCCATTGCGTACGCTTGATCAACGTCGGTTTTGGAAGCCACGTGACGCGCCGCGCGTTGCAGATAATCCGCCACGCCCCAGTGGTATTTCAATCCCAGGCCATCCTTGATGATATTTGCCACTACCGGTGCAACACCACCCAACTGCGCATGACCGAACGCATCACGCAGCCCCTGATCGGACAGGAAATTACCGTCATCACCTTTAACGCCCTCTGACACAACAACCGAGCAATAACCATATTGCTTGACGTAGCTATCCACCTTGGCAAGGAACTTTGTTTTATCAAATGTTATTTCAGGGAACAGAATCACGATCGGTATTTCGCAATCCTCGCTGGATGCCAGGCCGCCCGCAGCTGCAATCCAGCCCGCATGACGCCCCATGACTTCCAGCACGAATACCTTGGTGGATGTTTTTGCCATACTGGCCACATCAAAACTCGCTTCACGCGTCGAAACGGCAATGTATTTGGCAACCGATCCAAAGCCCGGGCAGCAGTCGGTTATCGGCAAATCATTGTCAACTGTTTTCGGCACATGAATCGCTTGAATCGGGTAACCCAGCGTATCGGAAATTTGCGACACTTTGAGACAGGTATCCGCAGAATCACCACCGCCGTTATAAAAGAAATAACCAATATTATGTGCTTTGAAAACTTCAATCAAACGCTCGTATTCACGGCGGTTTTGTTCAATGCTTTTGAGTTTGTAGCGGCAAGAACCAAAACCACCCGATGGCGTATGACGCAGTGCTGCAATCGCTTCCGCAGAATCGGCACTGGTATCAATCAAATCTTCCGTCAACGCACCAATAATCCCATTGCGCCCGGCATAAACATTACCAATTTTATCCGGATGCTGGCGCGCGGCTTCAATTACACCCGCCGCGGATGCATTAATGACAGCAGTAACGCCACCCGACTGGGCATAAAATGCATTTTTTATGGACATATTTTTCTCTCCTGATTGATCAAATCTTGAACTTAGCCATAGCATTCAACAGAAAACCACGACTTTCCATATTGTTATAAACACAAATCCTGAACAGCAAAAATTCAGAGCAACATACGCACAGACTGCTCTGAATTTCCAAATGATTTATAAGTAAGCAAACAACGCTGGCAAGACTATTCTTTTATATTCACCCTATCTCATTTGCATCTCATCTGTACTGTTTTATTCAGCTAAAACTTTGCTCCCGAGATAGCCGACAGTATCTGGCCGCGAATGGCTTCAACCGTACCAACACCAGCAATTTTAATATACTGAGGGGCATTCACTTCACCGCTCCCGGCCCATTTTGAATAATAATCGATCAGCGGTTCAGTCTGCTCGTGATAAACCGCCAGTCTTTTCCTGACTGTTTCTTCTTTATCATCATCGCGCTGAATCAGCGGCTCACCGGTGACATCGTCTTTGCCATCAACTTTAGGGGGATTGAATTCCACGTGATACGTCCGCCCGGATTCCGGGTGGATTCTACGTCCCGACATACGGCGAATGATTTCATCATCGGCCACATCGATTTCGACGACACAGTCTATGTCCACGCCCGCCGCTTTCATGGCGTCGGCCTGTGGTATCGTACGGGGAAAGCCATCAAACAAAAACCCTCTGGAACAATCCGGCTCGGCAATACGTTCTTTCACCAGATTAATGATAATGTCATCCGATACTAATCCACCGGAATCCATGATTTCCTTAGCCATCAATCCCAGTTCAGTCCCTGCTTTAACTGCACTGCGCAACATATCACCCGTTGAAATTTGCGGAATACCAAAATGTTCCTTGATATAATTGGCTTGTGTGCCTTTTCCAGCACCAGGGCCGCCTAATAAAATGACTCGAATCGTTTCTTTCACTGTTTGTTTTATTCTTGATGAGTTTTATAGCTGATAGACGTGTTGTGAATCATGTAATATCTTTAGACAATAAACATCCCACTACCACCACAACAAAATGTAATTATATCGCAGGCTGACAAGATACTCGAGTTTTGTTTTTATTTGACCTGATTTTTTTAAACGCGCACATTGCGTTTGTATAAGCACCGGACTCACAGAACCATTAATGAATATGCGATAATCTACTGACACTTAACAGGAAAAACCATGGACGAAAACAGAAGCAAAGCACTTGCTGTAGCACTGGCGCAAATTGAAAAACAGTTCGGCAAAGGATCGATCATGCGCATGGGCGCCAATGACGTTGCCAATGATATTCAGGTTGTTTCAACCGGCTCGCTCAGCCTCGACATAGCCCTGGGTGTTGGCGGCCTGCCGCGCGGCCGTGTCATTGAAGTCTATGGCCCGGAATCTTCCGGCAAAACCACGCTGACACTTCAAGTCATCGCAGAAATGCAAAAGCTGGGTGGGACCGCTGCATTTATTGATGCCGAACATGCGCTTGACCCGCAATACGCTCAAAAAATCGGTGTCAACGTCCAGGAATTACTGATTTCACAGCCGGATAACGGTGAACAGGCGCTTGAAATTGCCGACATGCTGGTGCGCTCAGGTTCAATCGATATCGTGGTTATCGACTCGGTTGCCGCGCTGACACCGCGCGCTGAAATCGAAGGTGAAATGGGCGATCCACAGATGGGGCTGCAAGCGCGCTTGATGTCCCAGGCGTTACGAAAACTGACGGCCAATATCAAACGCAGCAATACCATGGTGATTTTCATCAACCAGATTCGCATGAAAATCGGTGTCATGTTCGGCAATCCCGAAACAACAACCGGTGGCAACGCGCTCAAATTTTACGCATCGGTTCGGCTTGAAATACGCCGCACCGGAGCGATCAAGAAAGGCGACGAAACCATTGGCAATGAAACCCGCGTCAAAGTGGTTAAAAACAAAGTTGCGCCACCTTTCAAACAGGCAGAATTCGATATTCTATATGGCGAAGGCATTTCCCGTGAAAGCGAAATCATCGAACTGGGTGTACAACACAAACTGATCGACAAAGCAGGCGCATGGTATTCGTACAACGGTGAAAAAATCGGCCAGGGCAAGGACAATGTCCGCGACTATCTGAAGGAACACGCTAAAACAGCACAGGAAATCGAAACGAAAATCCGCGAGGCCGTTGGTTTGCTTGAAGCTAACAAAAAAAACAAAAATCCTGAAGACAAAACCGACAACCCCAAAAGCAAGTAACCGGGTCATGCCATGACAGCCAGCAGCAATATATCATTGGAAACACGTGCGTTACGCTATCTGGCACGGCGCGAGCACACTCGGCACGAACTGGAAAAGAAACTGTCCGGCCATGAACGCTCTCACCAGGCGATTACAGAATTGCTCGATCAGCTCGAACAGGACGGATATTTATCCAATGAACGATTTGTCGAACATGTCACGCAAATGCGCCGGTCGAAATTCGGCAGCCGGCGCATTGCGCACGAACTCAAAGAAAAAGGTGTTGAAGAACATTTAATCGCCGGCATTCTGCCAGACCTCAAAGAAACGGATTTGGAAACCGCACGGCAAATCTGGCAAAAAAAATTTGGCGCACCACCCCATGATTTGAAAGAACGCGGCAGGCAGATACGCCTCATGATGAATCGCGGCTTTTCACTGGATACGATCAATACCATCCTGCTTCAAGCCAAAAAGGAAAAAACATGAAAACAACCCAAACACTATTCATTGGCCTGGTTTGTTTTTTCTCCTTTGCACAAACCGGTTTCACCGTCCCCCCAGGCTTCACGCCCGTTCAGGAAGTCACTACTTCACCCGCGCATTTTGACGACAAGGAAATCATCCTTCGCGGCACAACCAAAAATCCGACACATATCCCTGTCATCGAATTAAAAGCCTATGTGTTAAAAGACGAAAGCGGTGAAATCACCATTCTGACCAGCAACGCTTTACCGCCTCTGGATGTGGAAATCACCGTGCGGGTGCGGGTTGAAAATCTGGCGATCATTCAGGGTGAAGCCATCGGCACCACAGTCATTGAATTAAAACGATACGAATAAATCTTTACGAACATGAAAAGCAACGAAATCAGACAAAAATTTCTTGAATTTTTCGAATCCCACGGCCACGCCATAGTAGCATCGAGCCCACTGGTACCGGGTAACGATCCGACATTACTGTTTACCAATGCGGGCATGGTTCAGTTCAAGGATGTGTTTCTCGGGCAGGATCAACGGAACTACACACGTGCAGCCAGTTCCCAGCGTTGCGTTCGCGCCGGCGGCAAGCACAACGACCTGGAAAATGTCGGTTACACGGCACGGCACCATACGTTCTTTGAAATGCTTGGCAATTTCAGTTTCGGTGATTATTTCAAACGCAACGCGATCCAGTTTGCCTGGGAATTCCTGACTGACACGCTCAACATCCCGCAGGACAAACTGTGGGTCACCGTTTATGCCGAAGACGATGAGGCCGCCGATATCTGGCTCAATGAAATCAAAATCGATCCTGCACGTTTCGTCCGCATTGATACCTCGGATAACTTCTGGCAAATGGGCGATACCGGCCCGTGCGGCCCGTGTACCGAGATTTTTTACGACCATGGCCCCGATGTTGCAGGCGGCCCACCGGGTTCCGCCAACGCCGATGGTGACCGTTACATCGAAATCTGGAATCTGGTGTTCATGCAATACAACCGCGACAGCAACGGCGAGCTGCACCCGCTGCCCAAACCGTCGGTCGACACCGGCATGGGTCTGGAACGCATTTCCGCGGTTATGCAGCACGTGCACAGCAACTATGACATCGACCTGTTTCAGGAATTGATCAAAGCCGCCGCACGCGAAACCCACACGCAAAACCTCGAAGATAACTCGCTCAAAGTCATCGCCGATCATATCCGTGCATGTGCATTTTTGATTACCGACGGCGTGATTCCGAGCAGCGAAGGCCGCGGTTACGTCCTGCGCCGTATTATTCGCCGCGCCATCCGTCACGGTTACCGCCTGGGACAAAAAGAACCGTTTTTCTACCGGCTGGTTGCCGACCTGAGTAACGTCATGGGCGAAGCTTATCCCGAACTGCCCGCAGCCAAAGAACGTGTTGCCGGTGTTTTGCAGCAGGAAGAAGAACGTTTTGCCGAAACACTGGAACATGGCATGCAAGTACTTGAGGGTGCGCTTAGCAAAAAAATCAAAGTGCTCGACGGCGAAACCGCATTCCGCTTGTACGATACGTTTGGCTTTCCACTCGACTTGACCGCCGACATCGCGCGCGAACGCGGCATCAGCGTCGATAATGAAGGCTTTGAAAAAGCCATGGCACGGCAACGTGAGCAAGCCCGCGCAGCCAACAAGTTCACCATGACCGAAGGTCTCGCGTACAACGGTGATCAAACCGTTTTTCACGGTTATGACGCACTGCAACACGAAGGCAAAATTCTCGCTATTTACAAGGAAGGAACACCGGTCGATTTTATTGAAGCCGGTGACGAAGCGGTGATCGTACTCGATCACACCCCATTTTATGCCGAATCCGGCGGTCAGGTCGGCGACAGCGGCAAGCTCATGGCTGCGAACGGCACTTTTGCCGTCGCCGATACGCAAAAAATTCAGGCTGACGTGTTCGGTCACAAAGGCCTGCTGCAAAGCGGCCGGCTGGTCGTCAAGGATCATGTCCAGGCCAGCGTTAATCCGTTCACGCGCGCCAGCACCGCCAACAATCATTCCGCCACGCATCTTTTACACGCCGCATTGCGCAAAGTGCTCGGCACGCATGTCGCACAAAAAGGCTCGCTGGTTGACGCCGACCGGTTACGCTTCGATTTTTCACACAATGCGCCAATGACGGCCGAAGAAATCAGTGAAGTCGAACGACTGGTCAACGAGCAGATCCGCAATAACTGGCCCGTCACCGCCGATCACATGAAATATGACGAAGCGGTCAAACAAGGTGCAATGGCGCTGTTCGGCGAGAAATATACCGATGTGGTGCGCGTCATCGGTATGGGCGACTTCTCCACCGAACTGTGCGGCGGCACGCATGTCGCACAAATCGGCCAGATCGGTTTTTTCAAAATCACCGGCGAGACCGGTATTGCCGCCGGAATCCGCCGCGTTGAAGCGGTAACCGGCAAGGGTGCCATCGACTATGTTCAGCAGCGCGAAGCGCAACTGCAAACCATCGCGCAAACACTCAAAACCAGCCCACAGGAAATTAACCAGAAAATTTCCCAGATCATCGATAACGTCAAACAGACTGAAAAAGAACTCACACAGCTTAAGGCCAAACTGGCAGGCTATCAAAGTTCAGGATTGGCCGACCAAGCCCGCGACATCAAAGGCATCAAAGTCCTCACCGCCAACCTCGAAGGCGCTAACGCCAAATCACTGCGCGAAACGCTCGACAAACTCAAAGACAAACTTAAACCCTGTATCATCGTACTGACCACCGTTGAAGCCGACAAAGTCACCCTGATTGCCGGGGTGAGCAACGATCTCACCAAACAGATCAAAGCCGGCGAACTCGTCAACTTCGTCGCCCAGCAGGTCGGCGGCAAAGGCGGTGGACGCCCGGACATGGCGCAGGCAGGGGGCACGCAACCGGATCAACTGCCTTCGGCATTGGGGAGTGTGGCTGGCTGGGTGGAAGATAAGCTATAAAAGGCATTAAAAGACTGGAGATAAACCCATGAAATCAATCACTGCGTCTGACATTGCCGAAATGCCGTTAGAACAACGCATTCAATTGGTTGAAGATATTTGGGATTCAATCGCGGAAATCCCTGAAGCCGTTGAAATACCATCATGGCATCAGCAGGAACTAGAAAAAAGACTAGCAGCCTATCATGCAGATCCTGCTGAAGGATCGCCATGGCAGGATGTTAAAAGAAGAATTGTAGGTTGATGAAAAGGAGGCAACTCTGTTTATTAATATAAATAATAGGGTGAATTTTCTTCCACATCTTGACTAAAAATAGCATTAATAATTAATTAACAGATTTGACCTTCCTTGCTTCTAACACCAAAGAAAATGATAAAACGGGTGCAACAACGTTCTGACGATGGAGTTTTACATTTTATGCTGTTTAGCAGCAGGGTATTATTTACCCTATTGACAGAGGCAGGCTAATGGGTGACCCCATTGATTATTCTTTGATCTTGTTATAATTAATACATAGATTTGGTGCCTTTTGGTGCCTTTTGGTGCCTTTTTTTGTACAATAGCTTGGATCTTAGTAGGAGCTTCTTAAGCTGACAAAGTAGAACTAATTGATCGTGATGTCGACGCGACGATTTTTAGCTCTACCAGACGGTGTTGAATTATCTGCGATAGGTTTACTTTCGCCGTGACCTACAACTTTATAGCCATGAGCACCGGGTGCGCCTGCTTCGATGAGCCATGATTTAACTGCTTCTGCGCGCCGTTTCGAAAGGCCCATATTATAAGAAGCTCTACCCACTGAATCGGCATGCCCCTCGATTAAGACATTTGGTCTTACTCGTTTTTTTATTTCTAAAACAAGAGTGTAGAGTTCTGCTTCAGCTGTGTTTTTTATTCTATAGCTATCGAAACCAAACAGAATGTCTTCTTCTAAAGTTATTTTTTTTGGAGGTCTGAGTATGATGGGAGGTGCATAAGGAATAACAGGGTATGGACGAGGTGGAATCGGGGGATCATCAACCGGCAAATCCAGAGGCTCTACTTTGTCGTATTTAATTCGGACCAGGCCCCGATGCATGTCTAATGATAAGTTAGTTGTCGTATAATTCATGGAAGAAGGTGGGGATAAAGATGTGAGCACTATTCTTAATACAGGAGGAAGGTAAGAATGGCCGTCACTATCGATTTCAAGCATAAGAACACCCCCAACTGCGCCGCCTATAGGGATGAAAGGAAATTTATCGTGAAATCCTGCAGCTGAACCGGAAATTAAAGATGCTTTGCTGTGATGAAATTGTTCGAACGTCATGGGCATACGGCTTGTGAAACGCTTAAATTTTGGACTAAAGTCCTCGGATATAGAAATAGGAACAAGGGAAACGCCAACCCCGCCACCATAAAAGGCCAAAGTGGTGGTTGTGCCTGATTCAACATTTCGAAACCTGAAATGAACGTAACCAGCTGTTAATATTTCACCTCCGCTGAAACTTCTTTTAAACGCGACATCCCACTTCCTAGAAGCCACTGACATAACAAATACTCCTAAAAATTAAAAAAAACTGGTTAATAGTTAGTGTCTGCCCGAAAACCCCGTATTCAACATCAATTTGCCTGTTTTTTGATCACTCCGTGGAAAGTGCAGTGAGATGATGCAATCAAAAACACCTTCGTTTACGTTTTGTGGGAAATGAAGGGCG
>JAGRFM010000034.1 GCA_020446045.1 Nitrosomonas sp. | reverse complement strand
GATGAAACAACGCAACAAAATGCAGCGCTGGTTGAAGAATCCGCCGCCGCAAGCGAGGCGATGTCGCAAAAAGTCAAACTGCTGGCTGGTCTGGCGTATCAGTTCAAGCAGGAGGATGCGAATTAAATATAAAAATAGTACCCATGACTAAAGCCGGTGTTCTATTTTTTACGATCCCTCGGTTCGATCGGCGCCTCGTTAGGTTGAATTGACAACTGAAACGCCATCGACTATCTGTCGATGGCGTTTTGCATTTATTTGTATTTGAAGTATGGAGAAGCGAACTGCTCGCTTGCTCGAAGCTCAACAGCGTACGTTCTTGTCAAAAAATGTAGCTGTTTTAACCTAGAATCCTCAGTTGAACGTGTTCGAGTGTGTGGTTCTCAGATCGGCTAGCAAGGCGAGAAGAGGCGCATGGCCATTCCATGCAACGATGAACAGCGTAGCCAGAGGATTTGAGAGCTATATAATCGGGCATGTAGCAATTTCATCCTTTTGGTGAGTATTGCCAACGGTGCATAGGCAATATACAAGAGACATTTAAAGTAATGAAGAGCGATCAATTGAGGAATCTAAGTTTAAACACGTTGTTGAAAAGAAAAATCGTCTAAATTACCGCACATGCCGACGGCATGTGCGGTAATTGTACAATCAATGCTTGCGATCCTGGATATAGGCGCCGGGAATTGCGCTTTCGCGTTGACGTGCTGTATCTACTGCATTTTTGAGATCAGGAAGCATAGTTTTCAGCTTTTCAGGCGATTCTGCTTGCGCTTCCGGCGAGCGCGTAATTTCATTGATTTCGTTGCGGATGGTATCTACATCTTTAAAGAGTGCATGCTCGCGGGATGCTGTTGCTTCAGAAACTGTGATGCTTTCTGATTCAGAAACTGCTCCGGGACAAGGCGGTACCGACTGCTGAAAAGGTGTACGGTTTTCTCTAAAATGTTCTGCAATCCTGATACGGTTAGGAATAAAGACATCACTCAACAGAGGAGACAAGTTACCGGCCTCGTCAATATGCACAAAATTTAGACTTGCCGGCCATGTGGCGCCATTGCCTAGATCTTCACCTGCGGAAAATTGATGGCAACCGCCGCAAGTCATCGTTCCGGCCCGGTTCATCAGTTGAGTTTCAGACACACCTGTCAGATCAGACAGCGCTGCGAGGTGCGTTTCTACTGCTTCCAGCAATTGCGCATCGGTATTGAAGGCAGGGTTGTCTTCATCGCCTTGTGAAATCGATTCAAAATCGTTGTATTTATGTGGGAAACCAGCGCTTATACCATTGATGATATCTGTTGCAGATGCACTGCTGTTGAGCCGGTCCGGATTAACCAGGTTGCACAAGGGCTGTCCAAGGAAAGCATTGCGGAATTCATTCAGATCTGTTTCATCGAATTCACCAGGTAAATTTCCTGCTTCGCGAAATAGCGCTGCCGTAGGCGAGTCATCAACCGGTTCAGGTTTAAAGATTGCGCGGCCATTTTCGTCAAAATTGACCAAGAACTCGCGAAGCGACCAGCGCACAGTATTAAAATCGGGTGTTTTAAACAAATTAACGCGCAATTGTCCCATTGGCAGTCCATAATTTTCTGCTTTGACGATTGGTTCTAAGCCGGTAATTCCCTGATAATAGAGTTTTTCCAGTTCGGTAACCGTATCGGCTAAACTGCTATCACCAGAACGTGCTGCCCAGAAATCTGTGATTGGCGAACATCCTGCGATACCTTGATTAGGATTTGGATTGGGAACTCTCGCTTCAAAAATCATGGTCATTCGATCATCTATTCCGCTTGAATCTTTGGCATAAACAATCCGGTATTCGCCACAATTACTGCCATCGGCGGGTGCAAGATCAAAGCGATTGAATAAGCCAACGGGAATCATGCCATCAGGTGAATCCGGGTTTAACAGATCGGCCGGAGTCATAACGGATTCGAGGGGTCTGGGAGTCACCGTAATGGTTTTACCCGAAACTGGGTGTATAAATGAATTTTCCGCAAACGAATCTATCATGCTTTGCAGCATTTGATCTGCGGTTGTTTCCGCACCGCCTGCGGTGGCAACAACCTGGCTCATTGTTTTGGAAAATGCAAATGGTTCAGCGAGCAATGCAATATTATTGATTACAATGGATTGTTCATTGATTGATATTTCACCACTACCGTTATCACCGTTACCGCCATTACCACCGTCACCGTTAGGTTTACCGTTGCATCCTACCAAGGCGACCATGGGAATCAGAAAAGCAAGGGTTTTGAGAAAAGTAGCGTGTTTGCGCATTTTTGACATGATGAAGCCTCCGTTTATTGTGGCGAGGAAGAGAGAATGTTACTTAACGCGTCTATAACTTAACAAAAATCGGTAAAAAAAGGAAATAAAACGGTAATTTGGAATTATAAACAGGGGACCTGTAAACCCCCGCTTTTAGGCGGAAACAAATGAAAGTTTTTTCTTTGGAGAGAAAGTTTGGATAAGAGGAAACAGTACAGCCGCAGAATTGATGTGCTAGCGTCAATATATATGCTATTGTCCTGCGGGGACGGTCGGCCGTATAGTTGACTAATCCGGCTTTCAGCTGTTACCTGAAGCCGCCGGATGTGGCCGGTGGAGTGCTCACGTTTAATAGTTCCGTGATACTGAAAATTCTGCCAGTTGTAGCAGACAATCTTTATGTTCTGAAGCCGGAAGTGGTTCAATTGCTGAGATTGCAATGTTGATTTCAGTCTGGGCGCATTGTCTCGCATAATCCAGTGCGCCTGTTGTTTGAATGACTTTAAGTACGGCATCAAGATTATCGATCCCGCCATTTTTGATCGCCTCACGTATCAAATTGGCTTGCTCCGGATTACCCTTTTGAATGGCATAAATCAGCGGAAGCGTCGGTTTTCCTTCAGCCAGATCGTCGCCGAGATTTTTGCCGGTATCCTGATTGTCTCCTGAATAATCTAAAACGTCATCAATAAGTTGAAATGCGGTGCCCAAGTGCATCCCATAAACAGTCATGGCTTTTTCCTGTTCGGGAGTGGCGTTGCTGATTATGGCTCCAAGTCGGCTGGCGGCTTCGAAAAGCTTAGCAGTTTTAAACCGGATGACCCGTAAATAGTTTTCTTCATCAACTTCAGGGTCACGGCAATTGAGCAGTTGTAACACTTCACCTTCGGCAATCGTGTTCGTGGCGTCTGCGAGTACCTGCATAACGCGCATATTGTCGACTTCAACCATCATCTGGAAAGCGCGTGAATAAAGAAAATCACCGACCAGCACGCTAGCTGCGTTACCGAACAATGCATTCGCCGTTTCACTGTTGCGACGCATTTCGGATTCGTCGACCACATCGTCATGTAGTAACGTTGCGGTATGAATGAATTCCACAACTGCGGCAAGACTGTAATGATGCTGTCCGTTGTATCCGAATGAGCCTGCGGATAAGACAACGAGTGCCGGACGTAAACGTTTGCCGCCGCTGTTAATGATATATTCGCTGATTTGCCGGATCAGTGCTACATGAGAATGCAGCTTTTGTCTGATGACTTCATCCACAACGCCCATGTCGCGGGCAATGAAACTCCTGATATGATCTATTGACACAATGTAACCTTGAAGAAAACGCTATGTTAGAAACGACACTCTTTTGTGTCAAGCAGAAGATAAAAATCTGCTTAAATAAGTTTCACAAAAAGGTGTTGCATATGTATAATGCACGGTTCTTTATAATGTAAAAGAGAAGTGTGGGGTTTAATATGTATGCGGTTATAAAAACCGGTGGCAAGCAATATCGTATCAAAGTTGGCGAAAAACTGAAAGTTGAGCAGCTTGATGTGGAAAATGGGGGCGAGCTGATTCTTGATCAGGTTTTGATGGTTGCTGATGGTGAAAAAATATCCATGGGATCACCGCTGGTCGAAGGTGCTAAGGTGAGTGCGACCGTGTTGGGCCAAGGGCGCCATGATAAAATTCGCATTTTTAAGATGCGTCGTCGCAAGCATTATCAGAAGCATCAGGGACATCGGCAAAACTACACTGAAATCCAGATTACAGGTATATCAGCATAAAACAAATGTATGTGTGAAAACTCTAGCGCATAATGGGTTAGGAGTTTAAATTAAGGAGTTTATTTTATGGCACATAAAAAAGCGGGCGGAAGTTCCAGAAATGGCCGTGATTCAGAATCGAAACGACTGGGTGTTAAGCGTTTTGGCGGTGAATTGATACCGGCCGGATCGATAATCGTCCGTCAGCGCGGAACAAAATTTCACCCAGGCATTAATGTCGGTATTGGCAAGGACCATACGTTGTTTGCCAAAATCAACGGTAAAGTCAAATTTGGCGTCAGAGGTGAACTGAAACGCAAAGTAGTTGATGTTTTACCGGCTTGAGAGTCTGTTTGAACAATCAAGTTGATTGTTGTTATAAATTATAATAATTAATTGATGTACACATTGAAGCCCTGTCTGGTAGATGGGGCTTTTTTATTTACAATTGAATAGAGTTACCCTTAATGATTCAGTGACAACCCTTAGGACTGATCCCATTTTGGTCCCCCACTGCGTTATCATTCGCTCATGTAGCGTGACGACACCACGCTCTCACTGTCTTGCTGAACCCCAAAATGGATTCCAGCAGTAACAGTTTATTCATGGTTAACACCCCATAGATTGAAAATATGAAATTCATAGATGAAGCAACGATACAAGTCATTGCCGGCAAGGGAGGAGACGGTGTGGCGAGTTTTCGTCGTGAAAAATTTATCCCTAAGGGCGGTCCTGACGGTGGTGACGGCGGCAGCGGAGGAAGTATTTTTGCCATTGCCGATCGTAATATCAATACATTGGTTGATTATCGTTATGCCCGATTATTTAGAGCCAAGAAAGGTGGAAACGGGCGCGGATCGGATTGTTACGGCAAAGGGGGCGAGGATATTATATTGCGCATGCCGGTGGGTACCGTGATTAAAAATACTGCTACTAATGATGTGGTTGCCGATTTTTTACATCATCAACAAAAGGTTTTGCTAGCCAAAGGCGGGGCAGGAGGACTGGGTAATCTGCATTTCAAGTCCAGTACAAATCGTACACCACGCCAGTTTACGTATGGAGAGCCCGGCCAGGAATTTGAATTAAAACTGGAATTGAAAGTGCTTGCGGATGTTGGCCTGCTGGGTATGCCCAATGCCGGAAAATCCACACTCATCCGAACCGTTTCGGCAGCGCGTCCCAAAGTCGCCGACTATCCGTTCACAACCTTGAAACCCAATTTGGGGGTGATCAGGATTGATCATGACCGCAGCTTCGTCATGGCGGATATTCCAGGGTTGATTGAGGGGGCGGCTGAAGGCGCCGGTCTGGGGCACCGGTTTCTTAGACACTTATCGCGCACCCGATTGTTATTGCATTTGGTTGATATGGCGCCATTCGATGAAAATATTGATCCGGTTTACGAAGTACAAGCGTTGATTGAGGAATTACGCAAATATGATGAAGCTTTGTATTCAAAACCACGCTGGTTGGTGCTGAATAAATTGGATATGCTGCCGGAAGAGCAACGCGACCAGACCTGCCAGTCATTTATACAGAAACTGAACTGGACGGACAGATATTTTAAAGTTTCGGCATTGACCGGTGAAGGATGTCAGCAGCTAATGTATGACATTATGGATTATCTGGAACAGCATATCTCGGCGGCTGGCGATGATCAGTAGTTCAAGTTTGACTATACCATGTTAAAAGAAACACATCGGATTGTTATTAAAGTTGGCAGCAGTTTAGTAACCAACCAAGGTAAGGGGCTGGATCACTCAGCATTAACCGATTGGGCAGAACAAATTGCCAAACTCAGATATATCGGTAAAGAAATCGTTCTGGTTTCATCGGGTGCGATTGCCGAAGGTATGCAAAGGTTAAACTGGAATGCGCGTCCGCATGCTTTGTATGAATTGCAGGCGGCTGCAGCAGTCGGGCAAATGGGGCTGGCGCAAGCTTATGCATCTTGTTTCAGCCACCATGGGCTACTGACGGCGCAAGTTCTGTTGACGCACGAAGATCTTTCCAACCGCAAGCGTTATCTGAATGCCCGTTCGGCATTAATGACGCTGATGAAGCTTAAAACCATCCCCATTATTAATGAAAACGATACGGTTGCTATGGATGAAATCCGCTTCGGTGATAACGATACGCTTGCAGCGCTTGTGACAAATCTCGTTGAAGCCGATGTTTTGGTTATCCTGACGGATCAGGACGGGCTTTATACCAGCGATCCGCGCAAAAATAACGACGCACAGTTTTTATCCGAGGTCAGTGCGGGAGATCCTACCTTAATGGGGATGGCCGGTGGCGTGGGCAGCAGCATTGGCAGCGGTGGCATGTTGACGAAAGTGATTGCAGCGAAACGCGCCGCACGCAGCGGTGCGCATACCATTATTGCATCCGGAAATGAACCTCAGGTTTTAATCCGTATGGCACAAGGTGAATCGATCGGAACCCGGCTTTTGGCAACCATTCCCGTATTGGCAGCACGCAAACAATGGCTGGCGGATTATCTGCAAGTGCGCGGCAAAATTTTTCTGGATCAGGGCGCTGTCAATGCGTTGGCGAAGGACGGAAAAAGTCTGCTGCCGATTGGTGTAACGCATGTCAGCGGTGAATTTGATCGGGGCGAAGCTGTTGCCTGTTGTACACCGGAAGGTAAAGAAATTGCGCGTGGTTTGATCAATTATGCTACGGAAGAAACACGTAAAATTATGGGGAAGCCGAGCAGCAGTATCGAATCGTTATTGGGTTATGTGGATGAGCCGGAGTTGATCCATCGCAATAACCTGGCTTTGCTATAATCGAAGTTAATTTACGCTGTTATTTTTTTGCATCATTTGCAAAAAACTTTCCTATCCGAATGAATCAATCTGCCGATAAAAGCCTGCGCCGAATAGCCGCAATCGATTGGATGCGTGGTATTGTCATGATATTAATGGCGGTCGATCATGCATCGGGTATGTTTAACGAAGGCCGGCTATTTACAGATTCCATTTTACTCTACGAAACCGGCACTGTTTTTGCCAGCGATCAGTTTTTAACCCGCTGGATAACCCACATTTGTGCACCGACATTTATTTTTCTAACCGGTGTTTCAATCGCGATCAGCAATGCGCAGCGATTGCAACAGGGAATGCCGCAGGCGGTTATTGACAGGGAACAGGTTATACGCGGCGTTTTTATCGCCTTACTGGATATTGTCGTGCTGTCACTGGCGTCAGGAAAGCCTGTGTTGCAGGTATTGTATGCTATCGGCATCGGTATGGTACTGATGATATGGATACGACGTTTAAAACCGATGCTCGTGCTGGTTGCGGCTATGATAATTTTGATTGGTGCAGAGCTGCTGTTGGCGGCAATATGGTCTCCGGAAGACGGCGCGCCAATGTGGCTGGCATTGACGTTTGCCCCGCTATTTACCGAAACCTATTCGGTATTGTATCCGGCGATACCCTGGCTGGCGATGATGATGCTCGGATGGGTCTTGGGTGAATGGATGACATCGGAGCAACCTGAGAAATCGGTAATCCGGCGCCTGCTGTTTTTCAGCGGATTGGCTGCATTGCTGGTGTTCGTATTGATCAGGCTTGGTAACGATTATGGCAATATGTTTATGTTGCTTGAAGGTCAATCGGTTGTACAATGGTTGCATGTCAGTAAATATCCGCCGAGTTTGGCTTATACATTGCTGGAGCTTGGGCTGATGGCGATAATACTGGCTATTTTGATACGACTGGAACCTGTAACAGGTGTGCGGCAGAATGGGCTGGTGCTTGTATTTGGTCAAACCGCATTATTTTTTTATTTGGCGCATTTTGGTGTTTTAGCCATGTTACAGCTTTTTTTTGAACGGGGCGGGCTCGGTATGACTTATTTAACGGCTTTAATTGCATTATTGATATTGTATCCCTTATGCCGGGTTTATCGTACGTTAAAATGGAATAATCCCAAGAGTGTGTTGCGTTTTATGTGATCCGGATAACGATCGAACACTAATCTGAGATTGATAAACTATCGATATGGCCATTAAAAAAATTCTGATTGTCGATGATTCGCCGACGGAGCGGCTGATTTTGTCCAAGATTCTGAGCAAAAACGGTTATCAGGTTATTATGGCGGAGAGTGGTGCACAGGCGATTACAGTTGCCGCGGAATCAAAACCTGATCTCGTTTTGATGGATATCGTGATGCCGGATGTCAATGGTTTTCAAGCGACCAGAATGTTTCTCAAGGATCAGGAGTTGCGCGATATTCCCATCGTAATCTGTAGCACAAAAGGACAGGAAATCGATAAAATCTGGGGAAAGCGTCAAGGCGCGAAAGACTATATCGTCAAGCCGATTGTTGAAGCAGAGCTGCTGCGGAAAATCGCCCAATTCAATAAACCAGATTAAATAGACATGTGAACGATGAACAAAACCAAGGAAAAAAATCAGGAAATTCTTGAAGAAGATTCGTCAACGGCGGACATCGCCGTACTGGGCATGATGGTTGGTGATGTGCGTTATCTGGTTCGCATGAAGGAAATCAGTGAAGTGATTCCTGTTTCGGATATTGTGCCGGTGCCGTTGACGCATCCGTGGTTCCTCGGAATCATCAATGTGCATGGTAATTTATATGGCATTACCGATCTTGGTGTGTATCTTGGGGGAGAACCAGCTCCATTCGGTACCCGTTCACGTATTTTATTGATTTCACCCCAGTACAGAATTAATAGTGGCTTTATCGTGCACAATTTACTGGGCATTCGTAATCTTTCAGAGTTTAAACCGTGTCAGGTGACTGAAGATCAGTTGCGTAATGGCGTATCACATGTTTACACCGATCAGGAAAACAGAACCTGGTTTGAACTGGATTTAAGCACATTTGTCCGGGAAAAACGTTTTCTACAAATTGCCCGTTAATCACTTATCATTCCATTAATAATCTCAACACATGTCGATTTCACAATCCACCGCTAGAGACAAGGCAAAAATTCTGGCTGAGGCGCTGCCGTATATTCAACGTTTTCATGGTAAAACCATCGTTATAAAATATGGCGGCAACGCCATGATTGAAGAAAATCTCAAACAGGGTTTTGCGCGTGATGTCGTGCTGCTTAAGCTGGTTGGCATGAATCCGGTAATCATTCACGGTGGCGGTCCGCAGATTGATCAAATGCTCAAGCGCGTGGGCAAGCAAGGTGAATTCATTCAGGGCATGCGTGTCACCGATGCAGAAACCATGGATGTGGTTGAAATGGTGCTTGGCGGTTCGGTCAACAAAGATATTGTCAATCTGATCAATCGGCAGGGCGGTAAAGCCGTCGGTTTGACGGGTAAGGACGGTGCGTTCATTCGCGCCAAAAGAATGCTTGTCAAAGACAAGGAGAAAATCGGTGAGTGGATCAGTATCGGCCAGGTTGGTGAAATCGAAACTGTTGACCCATCACTTATTGCATTGCTCGACAGTCAGGATTTTATACCCGTCATAGCGCCGATTGGGGTAGGTGAACAGGGGGAGTCGTACAACATTAACGCCGATTTGGTCGCAGGAAAGTTGGCAGAAATATTGCGTGCGGAAAAACTGATTTTGTTGACCAATACCCCTGGTGTACTTGATAAAAACGGCAGTCTGTTGACCGGATTATCCGCGGAACGAGTGGACGAACTGTTTGCCGATGGCACCATATCCGGCGGTATGCTACCTAAAATCGGTTCTGCGCTGGATGCCGTAAAGAAAGGTGTTAAATCCTGCCACATCATAGACGGGCGCGTCGAACATGCGCTGTTGCTTGAAATTTTGACCGATCAGGGCGTGGGGACATTGATCAGAAATCAATAGCACCTTTATCCGTACGCAACGTGTTGATTTTTTCCTGACCGGCCATGGATGTCTATAACATCTGCAATTGGGCACTCGATCAAAAATTGCAGATGTTGTTAACAATCTTTAAACCTAAATTCCTCAGTTGATCGCTATCAGAATAACTAAGGCCATGAAACAAAAGAAATACACTATCATATCTTATGCACCTTAAGGGTGAGATACACTATGATGTTTATAACACGCTATTGTTTCATTTTTGCTGTGTTGCAATTCGTTGTAATAACTCGTTATTACGCCTCATCGCGCCTTGCCAAAATGAAACAATATCGCACTCTAAACACCATCCAACTGGGGATTTTAGGTTAAAAAACCCGACTGCCAAAGTTCTCGAAATAGAGTTGATCAATGCTCTCGCGCGTGAATAAATGATTTTGTCCACCGCGTTGCGCAATTTTTAATGCACCCATCAATGAACCGAGTTGTCCGGTTGTTTGCCAATCCATGCCGTTGACGATGCCGTATAACAGACCGGCACGGTAAGCATCGCCGCAGCCGGTAGGATCGATAATTTCCTGGGGTTTGACGCAGGGAATACTGATTTGTTTGCTGTCAGTGTAAATGATCGAGCCTTGTGCGCCCAATGTTACGATAAGCGCTTTGGTTTTCTTGGCGATGGCTTCCAGCGTAAGGCCGGTGCGTTCCTGTAATAACTGACCTTCGTAGTCGTTCACCGCAACATAATCGGCCTGGTCAATAAATACAGTTAATTCTTCACCGTTGTACATCGGCAAACCTTGTCCCGGGTCGAATATGAACGGAATGCCTGCCTGATTGAATTCAGTAGCATGTTGCAGCATGCCATTGCGCCCGTCGGGTGCAATAATTCCCAATTTAATGTCTCCGGCATCGCTTACTGAATTGAGGTGCGAGAAATTCATGGCACCCGGATGAAACGCGGTGATCTGATTGTCGTCCAGATCGGTGGTGATAAAAGCCTGTGCAGTGAAGGTATCCTTAACATGCAGTACATTTGAGCGATCCAGATCAAGTTGCTCAAAACGTTCCAGATAAGGCTGGATATCGTCGCCAACGGTAGCCATCATGACGGGTTCGCCGCCGAGCATTTTCAAATTGTAGGCGATATTGCCAGCACAACCACCAAATTCCCGGCGCATTTCAGGCACCAGAAACGCGACATTCAGTACATGGATTTTCTCGGGAAGAATGTGATTTTTGAAGTGGTCTGGGAAGACCATAATATTGTCGTAGGCGATAGAGCCACAAATGAGTGTACGCATAGTTCTTATTTCTTGGATGGGGTTAATTTGAAAAGCGTCTCTCTAAAACAGTTACTTAAACTGTGCGTGAAAAACTGGTGAAGTAAAATCCGCTGCGCCAGTTTATTTGGCGCACCGGGGTGTTGTGAAACAAAATGCTTGTTACGCGTCGGGTTTCCAGAAAAGATCCAATTCGCGAGCTGCCTTAACGTCGTCCAGCTTGCGTAGCGGCATGGTGTGCGGTGCATTTTTAACCATGTCGGGTTGTTCTGCAATCTCGGTCAGGATTTCCTTCATGGCCGTGACGAAAGCATCAAGTGTTTGCTTGGATTCGGTTTCAGCCGGCTCAATCAACAGGCATTCTGGCACCAGAATGGGGAAATAGGTGGTTGGTGCGTGATAACCTTTATCCAGTAGACGTTTAGCCAGATTCATCGCGGTGACACCGGTTTTATCTTTGATCCCTTTCATCGTAACGATGAATTCATGGCTTGCGCGGCGGGTTGGATAAGCGATTTCAAATCCCAGTTTTCTGAGTTCGACCATCAGATAATTTGCGTTCAGTGTGGCAAATTCGGCAATCCGGTGCATGCCGTCCCGTCCAAGTAATCGCACATAGATATAGGCGCGCAGCAATACGCCGGCATTACCCATGTGTGCAGATAAACGTCCAATGGTCTGCGGCCTATCCTGTTCGGTTACCCAACGGTATTTACCGTCTTCCAGGGTAACAGAAGGTACCGGAAGGAAGGGCAACAGGCGTTTGCCTACGCCAACCGGTGCGGAGCCAGGGCCGCCGCCGCCATGCGGCGTTGAAAAAGTTTTGTGAAGATTGATATGAATGACGTCAAAACCCATATCACCGGGTTTGACTTTACCCAGCACCGCATTCAAGTTGGCGCCGTCGTAATAGAGCAGGCCACCAGCCTCGTGAACGACACGACTCATTTCGGTAACGTTTTCTTCAAATACACCCAGCGTGGACGGATTGGTCAGCATCAAACCGGCTGTTTTGGGGCCGACAGCCGCTTTGAGCGCATTCAGATCGACATTGCCTTCCTTGTCGGTCGGAATTTCAACGACTTTAAAGCCACACATTACGGCGGTAGCCGGGTTGGTGCCATGCGCAGCATCAGGGACGATAATTTCAGTGCGTTCAAAGTCGCCACGGGATTTATGATAAGCACGAATCATCATGACGCCGATTAATTCACCTTGAGCACCAGCCATGGGGGCAAGAGTGATTTCTGCCATGCCGGTGACGTCTTTAAGAATTTCCTGGAGCTCATACATGCAGGCAAGGTAGCCCTGTCCGGTGTCTTCCGGTGCAAGCGGATGCCGGCTCAGATACTGCGGCAGCATAGCCAGCGAATTGCAGGCACGTGGATTGTATTTCATCGTGCACGAACCTAATGGGTAAAATTCAGTATCGATAGAGAAATTCTTTTGTGACAGCCGTGTGTAGTGGCGCACAGTATCCATTTCGGATACTTCCGGCAGTAGCGGCTTGTTTTTGCGCAGCAGGTTTTCCGGAATATCGGTAGTGCTGGCGGTAGTTATTGGCGCCTGGGAATAATTGCGCCGTCCAGGGCGCGCATGTTCGAATATCAGCATGTTCGGTTTGGTCGTAAGTGTGTAAATCGGATGCGTTAGCGTTTAATACTATCGATTATTTATTTCAATGCCGCCAAAGCTGCATCGTAATTAGGTTCATCTGCAATTTCAGGAACCAGTTCGGCATGGACGATGGTATCGGATTCATCCAGTACGATTACCGCACGAGCGGTAATGCCTGCAAACGGTCCTTCAGCAATCAGAACACCGTAATCTTTCATGAAGTTTGCGCCGCGCATGGTGGATAAGGTGACGACTTTATCCAGTTGTTCAGTATCGCAGAAACGGCTCATGGCAAACGGCAGATCTGCGGCGATGATCAGCACAGCGGTATTATTCATGTTGCTGGCTTGTTGATTGAATTTGCGTGTGGAGAGTGCGCATACGGGGGTATCGAGACTGGGTACGATATTCAATACTTTCTTCTTGCCTGCAAACGCTGCAAGTGTAACGTCTTTCAGGTCGCGATTGACCAGTGAAAAAGCCGGCGCCTTTTGACCGACTTGGGGAAAAGTGCCTTCTATACGAATGGGATTGCCTAAATGAGTGACCATAATTATTTCCTTGAATTCTAAAATATTGGATGTATGTGTTAATCAGTTTAGCTAAGCGCCTGTTTGAGTTGGTCGGCGTAGTGTTGAATGTCGGCTTCGGTTTTTGTTTCGGTTGCACATACCAGCAAAGTATTTTCCATATCCGGATAATGCGATTGTAGATCGAATCCACCCAGTATGCCTTTTTGCTTGAGTTTATCGAGTACGCTGCCAATAGGTGAGGGCAGTTTAATCGCCGTTTCATGGAAAGAAGGGCCGCTAAAGACTTTTTCTACACCCGGTATAGCCGTCAGTTTCTGAACCAGACTGGTTGTATTGGCATGTGAATGTGTGGCGACACGATAAAGCCCTTCCGGTCCGAGCAAAGACATGTAAATCGTTGCGGCGGTGACCATTAATCCTTGATTGGTACAGATGTTGGACGTCGCTTTTGAGCGGCGGATATGTTGTTCACGCGCTTGCAGCGTCAGCACGAAACCGCGTTTGCCGTCCAAATCGTTGGTGCGGCCGATAATCCGTCCGGGAATCTGGCGGATCAGGCTGTTCTTGCAGGCCATGAAACCGAAATACGGGCCGCCGCTGGATAAGGGTATACCCAAAGGCTGTCCTTCGCCAACAGCGATGTCGGCGCCTTTTTCTCCCCATTCACCCGGTGGGGTGAGCAGAGCCAGTGCAATCGGATTGACAACACCGATGGCAAGAGCGTTTATTTTATGCGCCCAATCGGTCAGTTCATCGACCTGTTCCAGTACGCCGAAGAAATTCGGTTGAGGAATCACCAGTGCGGCAATATCTTCATTACTGAAGGCGTCCAGTGCGCTCAATTGCACTTGTCCGGTCGTCTTATCGAACGGAATTTCAGTAATTTCGATTTGTTGATTGCTAACGATGGCGCGTACCACTTTCCGGTAAGCCGGATGAACAGTTTCCGGAATGAGTATTTGGCGGGATGTTTTATGTGACCGTACCGCCATCAAAACGGCTTCCGCTAATGCGGTTGCGCCATCGTACATGCTGGCGTTGGAGACATCCATACCCGTCAATGACGCCATCATGGTCTGATATTCGTACAGTAATTGTAACGTTCCCTGACTGGCTTCGGCCTGATACGGCGTGTATGACGAATAGAATTCACCACGCGTAGTAATTTGCCAGACTGCTGCCGGAATATGATGTTCATAAGCACCGGCGCCGATAAAATTTTGATAAAACCCATCCTGATTGGCTCGTTCCATCATCAAGCGGGTGATCTCCATTTCGCTTAACCCGACTGGAACTTTTTTTAACTGGCCGGTTTTTAAATCGGCAGGGATTTCATCAAATAATGTTTCAATAGAGTCTGCGCCTATACTGGCAAGCATCTCAGCAATATCTTCTTCTGTATGTGGGATAAACGGCATGGTGAATTACAATATGTCCATAGAATTGTTAAGAAAAATGTTCTCAATCACGGTTAATGATCTTCGTTGTCGAGTACATTCTGATATCCGGCAGCATCGAGCAATCCGTCCAGTTCTGATGCATTGCTGGGTTTTAATTTAAAAAGCCATGCATTAAATGCGTCTTCGTTAATTTTTTCAGGATTATCAACGAGCGCCGAATTGACTTCAACCACTTCACCGGATATGGGTGAGTAAACATCGGCGGCTGCTTTTACGGATTCGGCCACGGCGCATTCCTGTTTTTGTGAGAATGTTTTGCCAACATCCGGCAATTCAACGAAAACCATATCTCCAAGCAATTCTTGGGCATGATCGGTAATGCCTACAGTAACGGTGCCGTCGGCCTCGGTTTTTACCCATTCATGCGAAGTGGTGTATTTCAAATCTGTTGGAATGCTCATATTATTTATACTCCAGAAATTTTTAAGTTGATTGATGAAATCCGATTAAACTAGAACTTTACCGTTCCTAACGAAGGGGTATTTTACCACTTTGGCGCGTAATTTCTTATCCCTGACCATTACATACACTTCATCTTCAGGTGAGACGCCATTGGCGAAGCGCGCCAACGCAATCGACTGGTTAATTGTCGGCGAGAAGCCGCCACTGGTGATTTCGCCTTCAAATTCTTGACCGTTCGCTTGTCCGACAACTTTCTGGTGTCCTCTGAGTACACCGCGGTCGAGCAGAACCAGTCCAGCCAGTTGTTGCGTCGGATTTGAATCCAGTAACGCCTGCTTGCCGATAAAATCGCGCTCACTTTTTAAATCAACCGTCCAACCCAGTCCCGATTCCAGCGGCGATGTGGATTCATCCATATCCTGTCCGTATAAATTCATTCCGGCTTCGAGGCGCAAGGTGTCACGAGCCCCCAGACCGGCAGGTGCTACACCGGCGGCATGCAATGCTTTCCAGAATGCAGGCGCTTCATCAGCGGGTAGAATAATTTCAAAACCATCCTCGCCGGTATAGCCGGTACGGGCAATGAAAAAGTTTCCGAGTGTCGTGGATTGGAAAATCTTGAGTGCTTCTGTTGCTTCCTGTGACCCAGGAATAACCTGCCAGACTTTGGCGCGCGCATTCGGACCTTGTACGGCAACCATCGCCAGATCACGGCGTGGTGTGATTTCAAGTGCGGGTGCAAGTGTGTCGCGTTGTTTGAGAATCCACGCGGTATCTTTTTCGGCAGTGCCAGCGTTGACTACAATGCGAAACCAGGATTCGGATAGAAAATAGACGATCAGATCATCGATAATGCCGCCTTGCGGGGTTAGCATGCAGGTATATAGCGCTTTGCCGGGTATAGTCAGTTTGTCGACGTTATTGGCAACCAGCTTGCGCAGAAAATCGCGTACGCCGTCGCCTTTAATGTCTACCGGCAACATATGCGATACGTCGAACATACCGGCGTCCTGACGGACTTTATGGTGTTCTTCGAGTTGTGAGCCATAGTGGAGCGGCATGTCCCAGCCGCCAAAATCCACCATTTTGGCATTCATTTCACGGTGTGTTTCGTTCAGAGGTGTTTTTTTTAGCACGGATTGTTCTCCCGGTTATCAAAAAATTAGTCATTTTAAAGCATTTAAAAATGACTGCACCCCTCTGTCCTTTTTACCTGAGAGATTTGCGAATTGCTCGCGTGCCCCTTCGGTGGCTTGGCAGAAATGAAAATAAGTCTATTCTTCTGCGAAGCACTCTCCAGATTGCCTGTTTCAAGCGGTTTTTAGATCAAACAATGATAATTGTTTGATCTTGCCTGAGCGATTCCGGGGGGGTTACGCCTTCGGCGGCGCTGGTGTTATTCTGTTTTGATAACATGAAGCGCGCTCTCCTGCCTGAACATGTTCAGCTGAGACCGAACTATACCTTAGCAGTGGGGTTTTAGACAAGACTTCGGTGAAATTTCATATGTTTAAAAAGATTTAAGCATTGCTTTGGATTTCAATTTATACCGTTGATTGATAGAATGAATGGTTAGTCAGTTTGGCGATAGAGAAAAGCAAAATAAAGAGGATTGTGGATTTAAATGGAAACTGTTTTAATTACCGGAACAAACCGCGGTATAGGACTTGAATTTGTAAGACAATATGCCGTTGACGGCTGGCGTGTTATAGCCTGTACACGTAATCCATCAACAGCAGGCGAATTGAATCAACTGGCATCGAAATTTCCGAATAATATTCAAATTCATGCACTTGATGTAACCGATTATGCGCAAATCGAAAAATTATCGTATGAGCTGTCCGGGGAAACTATCGATTTGTTGATTAATAATGCGGGGGTTTATCCCGTTGCACGCAGTACCAGTTTTCATCAGATTGATTATGACGGATGGCGCCATGCGTTTGAAGTAAATACCATGGCTCCGCTTAAAATGGCGGATGCTTTTTGCCACCAGATAGTCAAGAGCAATATTAAAAAAATCGTCACCATTACCAGCAAAATGGGCAGTATTGCCGACAATACCAGTGGCGGGAGTTATGTTTACCGTTCCAGCAAATCGGCGGTCAATATCGTTATGAAAAGCCTTTCCATTGATCTCGAACTGAAAAGTGTAATAGTGGCTTTGCTGCATCCGGGCTGGGTCCGTACCGATATGGGCGGGCCAAATGCATTGATTTCCACTGAAAAAAGCGTTACCGGCATGCGGCAAGTCATTGACGATCTGGTTCATACCGATTCCGGTAAATTTTTTGCGTATGATGGGCAGATTATACCGTGGTAAATGATACAAGGGCATCTCTAAAAATCCATATTTTGCGAGCATCCGTTTCACGGATTGCCTGCTTACCCCGTTTTGTTACAATTCATCGTTACTCAAAAAAATATTTCCTGACATATATATGCGGCGTCAAAATTTTTTGCTCGCGCCGTGTTTTGTTTAAAACTATGAATTTTTAAAGACACCCTTAAAAAGGATAAAAATGAGTAGCGATAATAGCGATACCGGTGACACATTCGGCCTGGATAAAAACGAATTGATCCGGCAGTCCTTTCAGCAAATGGATGCCCATCTGCAAGGTACGCAATATACACCGGCACAAAAGCTCGCACTAACTTGCCGTATCTTGTTTGATAACGGTCATGATTCAGGCCTTGCCGGTCAAATAACCGCGCGCGGCGAGAAACCGGGCGCCTACTTGACGCAACGTCTGGGACTCGGGTTTGATGAAATCTGTGCGGGTAATTTGTTATTGGTCAACGAGGATCTGGAAGTGGTGGAAGGCGAGGGCATGGCCAATCCCGCCAACCGTTTTCATTCGTGGCTGTACCGGGCGCGTCCCGATGTGCAGTGCATTATTCATACCCATGCCGTTCATACCGCAGCACTGAGCATGCTTGAAATTCCACTGGAAATTTCACATATGGACAACTGCGTGCTGTATGACGATGTGGCTTTTCTGCCGAAATGGCCTGGCGTGCCAGTCGGTAACGATGAAGGTGAACTGATATCTCAGGCGATCGGTTCCAAACGTGCGTTACTGCTCGCGCATCACGGTTTATTGATTGCCTGCCCGAGTATTGAGGAGTCTTGCCTGTTGGCGCTTGCATTCGAACGGGCCGCCAAAATGCAATTGCTGGCAATGGCGGCGGGAAATATCAAACCTATCGATCCTGAACTCGGTCGCGAAGCGCATGACTGGATCCTGCGCGGACAGCGTAACGCCGTTGGTTTTGCCTATTATGCGAGGCGCAGTCTCAGGAACGGTAATGGCGATTGTCTTGAGTAAGTTTTTGTAAACTACAAAAAACTGAATTTCCTGTCATTTTTCTCCCGTGTTTTAACGGTTGTTGAAATTGCAGTGTCTGGGTCGTTTTCATTTTTACTTATGAATATTTCTATCGATATTGATGCTGGCAGAGTTTCAAGTATGAAAGAATGGCCTGGCCGATAACAAACAAACTGGTATTGAATGACGAAAATTGCCTCAGACCTTGAAACGCTGATGCAACAGGCGCTGGAGGGTGACAAGCACGCTTATGCAGAATTGTTAAGGGAAACTGCACATTTTCTCAGACCTTTTCTAAGACAGAAACTGCAGGCTGACAGTGAAGTGGATGATCTTTTGCAGGAAATTCTGTTGTCCATCCACAAGGTGCGCCATACTTACGATGGGATGCGTCCCTATAAACCCTGGGCTTTTGCGATAGCCAAATATCGTTTGCTCGACTACCTGCGCAACCACTATGCCGATCGGCTGCATTCCGCCATTGACATGTCTGTACTTGAAAATGCTTTGCAAGATAATGTAACGGAATACCGTATCAGTTACGAATCTATCAGTGGAGAAGTGAGCAAACTACCGGAAAAACAGGCGCTGATCATTCGAATGATGCACCAGGAAGGTTATACGGCCAAGGAAGTCGCTGAAAAAATCGGTATGACTGAGAGTGCGGTTAAAGTTGCAGCACATCGCGCTTACAAGACATTAAAGCATCAATTGGAGGAATAGATGGATAATATAGAACAATTGATTAAGACATTATCGAACGATACGGCGAAAATACAACCTGCACCGCATCCTTATCTACTGAGTCTTAAATGGGCCGTGGCCACAGTTGCCTATCTATCCCTATTATTAGTGATTTTCGGCCTGCGGCCCGATTTCCTGCAGGCAATTGAGAATCCCTGGTTTGTCGTTGAAATTCTGGCCTTGTTCAGTATTTTTGTGGCGACTCTAGTGACGACCTCGCTACTCGCATTTCCGGATATACACCAAAAACGCGCTATTGCATTTGCGCCCATTCTTATGGTCAGCATGTTTCTGGTTGTGATTTTTTTCGCCTGGAATGCAGATCATCCGCCTGCATCCTTACCCGATCACACTTATGAATGTACGCTCTGCATTATTCTGGCGTCACTGTTGCCGGCCGTCTGGACATTTTATTCCCTGCGCAAACTGGCAAGCGTACATTACCGTCTCGCTGGCGGTCTTGCATTGCTTTCCGCAACCAGTATTGGCGCTTTATGGTTGCGATTATACGAAGTCAATGATTCCATTATTCATGTCGTCGAATGGCATTACCTGCCGATGTTTGTTATCGGACTCATCGGTTTATGGCTCGGCGAAATTGTACTGAAATGGTAGCACCGCTTCTAGGGCAGATTTTTAGAAAAATTTTTCATGCCATGTAACTTTTTTAAGAACAGATACGAATAGACGTATGCAAAGCGGAAATTGATAGTCATTTGCCCAAGCCGGTATGTACTTTTCTAAAGACGCTAGGCGTTACGTTTCGAGATTGCCATCTCGATTTCTATTGTTATTAATTAAAAAGGAATTTCAAAATGATGAAAAAAAAATTTCTGTCGGTTACATGCTTGATGAGTGCTGCCCTAATTTTTTCTTCAGCCAATAGCTGGGCAAGTGGGAATGACCACAAAATCACCTACCAAATAATCATCACGAATCTCACACCCGGTCAACCCATAGCGCCTCCCATGGTGACCACCCATCATGAAGGCATATCATTTTTTAAAGCGGGCGATGCGCCTACTCCGGAACTGGCCGCACTTGCAGAAGCCGGTGACGGTAATCCTATGGCGGCTAAATTGAGCAACACACCAGGTTTCCGCGATGCACAAGTCGGTACCAGCGGAATCGGGCCCGGTGAAACCGGAACAATAATGATTCATGCACACTCCAGGAAAGATCATCTGAGTCTTGGTGCTATGCTGGGTAACACCAACGATGCATTCATTGCGCTTAGAGATGTTGCGCTGCCCCAAGGTCGCCACACCATCACCTATTTTGCGAATGCTTATGATGCCGGCAGCGAAACCAACGATGAATCATGCAGCACCGTTCCAGGGCCGGCCTGTGGTGGTGCGGGCCTGTCACCGGAAGATGAAGGCGAGGGTTTCGTGCATATTCACAACGGGATTCACGGCATAGGCGGGCTTGACGCCGCGCTTTATGACTGGCGCAACCCGGGGGCCCAGGTAGTAATTATGCGTATGCAGTAATTGGCGCACCCGAAACGGTGTATCGGCACTGCGGCGCAGATTCACCGTTCTTCTTCCCGGGATTGGCATACCGGAGCACCCGTCCCTTCATCAGTTGCCGGATTCTCCGAGCATCTGCATCTTTCGCATCCATTGCAGTCGCTTCATTTCGCTGATATCTTCAATGGAACCGATCAGGGTTGTTTTGATCGGCTTGATGCCGGAGAATGCAAGAATATTGCGCTCGAGCATTTTGAGTCCATGCGCAAAGAAAAACCACCGGTAGACGAATGCCGGCATTCCCATAGTTACGATGATGCGCGCCGATTTGCCGGCGAGGCATTTTTTCGGCATTTTTCCGGGTTCATCGAATTTAAAGGCAAAATTGGGGCGAAAGGCCTGCTCAAAAAAAGCCTTGAGCAGTGCCGGCATGGTGCCAAGCCACAAAGGGTAAATGATCACCAAATGATCGGCCCAACGAATTACGTCCTGGGCTTGCTTTATCACATCCAATGGCACGCCATGATCAAAATCCTCTTTGGTTCGTAGGACGGGAAAGTCCAG
>JAGRFM010000201.1 GCA_020446045.1 Nitrosomonas sp. | reverse complement strand
CTGATCTACACTGCCGCCAATGACCTCGGTTTCCGGGATGCTGCGTGAAAAAACCAGTATTCCCAGTTTTAATGCCAGCACCACCCAAAGCAACCAGATAATTTCAACCACATCCAGCAGATAGCCCATCCCGACCACCGCCAGCACAAACCCCACCGAACCCCAGGATCGAATGTGGCCGTACCGGTCGGTTTTATCACCCAGGTGCGACAATGTCACCGCTTCAATCAACGGCAATGCCGCACTCCAGCAAAAGCTCATCAGCAGCATCGCCAGAAAAATCCAGGCAAAAGACTGGCCAAAGAAAAACCCGATGAAACAGACAAAACCACCCAGTGCGGCGAACTGCACTACCATCATGCGCCGACCGGTATGATCCGCCAGCCAGCCCCATGCCGTGGGCGCAAATATCCGCGTCACCAGCAGCAGCGACATCAAAATACCGATCTGCAGCGCACTAAAGGAAAGCGATTGAAGATACAGGCTCCAGTACGGCACGAACGCACCCAGTACCGCAAAATGAAAAAAATAAAAGCCTGACAGACGCCAGTAAGGTAAGGAATGCATCAATCTTTGTTAATCCGGCAGGTTCTGGGTTGAAGGGCGGCAGAAATAAAAATGAAGACTCGATTAAACAATCAGATCCAATTGATTCGTTTCATGACGCTGTTATTCAGCTGTCTTGCGGGAAAAAGAAACACATGTAGATTATTGTTTCCCTTCCGTTTGTATCAGAAGAACACCAACCCATGGCCGTAGCCAACCATGCACAATAACATTGGAACCGATAACGCGGTATTGGTGCGTGACGCCAGAAGCGCTGTTTTTTTCGCGCTGGCAATGACCTCGGCACTATGTTTTTTGCCATCCAGACCGAGAATTTTCTTTTGGTTCGGCCAGATCAACACCCAGACGTTAAACAGCATGATAGTACCCAACCAGGAACCCAAACCAATAACCGCCATGCCATTTGTCAGCGTGAATGCGTTAATAATGCCTTCTACACCCCCACCGATTTGGGCCAGTGCGCTCATCCCGGTTAGCCAGGTGACTGCCGCCGCCATACGGAACCATAACAGCGCTCTGGGTGCAATGTATTTATTGATTGCTGCGGGTTGCGGGCCGTCAGGGTTCGCCAATGCAGCGCTGACGCCAGGCACCTGAACGAAGTTAAAGTAATACAACAGGCCAATCCAGCAGACACCCGCTAAAACATGCAGCCAGACCGTTAAATTTAATCCACCCAGACCGTTTCCTAACCCGAAAGCAATAGCAATTGCTAGAATAAAACCGATGGCAATCGTGCCCTTGATTGAGAGTAATGGATTCATCGTTATTCCTTGAACAAGTATTATTTTGACGTGCTAAAGATAGGGGATTTGAGCATTGAACACAAGACCCAATTGTGTGTTGCGAGGTGTTTGTAGACTGTCTGTCTACTTTAGGAGCAGTTCTTGAGAAAGGCAATATTCATCATATCTTGCAGGAAGTGTGCGTTATTCAAAGATGACAATTAATTTTTGCAAGCTTCGAGTCTAGACCGAATCACTTGCACGAGGCTTGTTTTCTATGGGTCTATTCATCGGATTTGTTTGAGGATCTAACGAAGTCTGTTATGATGAAACCTAAATCGGTGTATTATCATAAAATTGAAGAAGATAACATGCAACTTAACTTGTTAGGTTTCGTTTTTGACGTAATATATTGCGTCATTTCGGACGTCTAATTCTAGTTAGGTGTTTTAGACTCAACAAGATATAGCTCGCGGGAGATTAAACAAAAGCATGTCCTACGAATATGATATTTTTTTGAGTTATCAGAGAAATCCTGAAACTTTAAGATGGATAACTCAGCACCTCGTGCCGCTCTTAAACTTGCGTCTTAAATTGGAACTAGGTCGCGACTTAAGTGTTTTTATTGACGAAAATATAGAATCAGGTACTGATTGGCCTCTTGAGTTGGCTACGGCGTTATCAAATTCGCGCATTCTTATACCGCTTTGGACACGAACATATTTCAATAGTCCCTGGTGTACAGAAGAATTCAGCCATATGATCGCTAGGGAGAAAGAGACATCGAGAAGAAATACCGAAAATCGCTACGGTCTAGTTATACCTGTAATTATTCACGATTGTGAAACTCTCTCCAAAGACATTAGCCACATTCAACATTTCGAAATACGAAGATGTTTTAACGTCAGGATGTCTAGAGAGAGTCCAAGAGCTGAAGAGCTTGACGAAATTATCGGAATTCAGGCATCAGCAATAGCAAATGCCATTTATCAAGCCCCTCAATGGCGTCCGGAATAGTCCACTGCTGCAGTAAAGGCTTTCTACGCTACTTATTTTAATAATAGCGCACCCACACAAAACACACCACCTGGGTTCGCAAGAGCATGAGCCGAATAATTACATTTTATTCCTATAAAGGTGGTGTCGGGCGCAGTATGGCATTAGCAAATATTGCTGTGCTTTTGGCACGTCGAAAGCTCCGTTTGTTAGCTGTGGATTGGGACTTAGAAGCACCGGGGCTTGAGAGATACTTTTCCGCTTTGGAGATTGAATCGAGTGGCGATGGATTGCTGCCATTACTTCGAAGCGTTTCAAAGAAACATTTTCCTGATTATTCGAAATATTTGTGGAAAATTCGAGATGTAGAGGCCGGTGTAGAATTTTCGTTTCTTTCAAGCGGCCGCGAGTCCGATAGCAACTACACTAAAAACCTAGATGATTTCGATTGGAAGATATTTTTCTCAACAAATAGCGGGGGTGATTTCATTGAGTCACTACGTAATCAGTGGCTTAATGATTTTGATGTTGTGCTTATCGATAGCCGGACTGGGTTAACTGATTCAGGAGGGGTATGCACTATCCAGCTTCCGGATATCGTAATACCGATGTTTACAGCTAACTACCAAAGTCTATACGGAGTTCGCGACGTAATGCGCCTCGCTCAGAGTGGTCGCCAGTCTCTAGCTTACGACAGAATGCCTCTAACAATTTTTCCTTTGCCATCACGGTTTGGCGTTAGAGCGGAATATGAAGAATCACGTCAATGGATAGATCGATTTGAGGAGTCACTATCTGAATTCTTTCATGATTGGTTGCCGAAATGGGCTCGACCAAGAATAGTATTAGAAAGAGTGAAAATCCCTCAAATTGACTACTTCGGATTCGGAGAAAAACTTGCCGTAATTGAACAAGGTGTAAATGACCCAGAGAGCATGGGGTATGTTTATGATTACATTGCTGATCTTCTGGCTGCAGATTTCGATAATATCGAAAAATGGTTAGGCGAAAAGGCTCGTGAGCAGTCCAGGTATGAAAAGAGAGAAAAGTCAGAGATCACTAGCGACATTTCTTCAAGCCCGTCTTTCAACTATGAGTTTGATATATTTATAAGTTATGAGCATAGTGCGTTAATGACTGATTGGGTGCGTGAGTTCGTGAATACGCTAAGTGAATTCACCTCTTCTTACATGGGGGAAAAATTAAGGGTCTTCTTTGATGTAACAGAATTGCAAGCCGCAGAAGCATTCGCGGAAAGAATTCAGACCGCGCTTTCCCGGTCAAAACTACTCCTTATATTCGCAACTCCGAGGTATTTTTCGAACAGCTGGAATTTGGCTGAATGGAAAACTTTCCAGAAGCGTTCTGAAATTGCTAATGCGGAACTAATTGTACCAGTTGTATTGCGGGGTGGTTCTGAGTTTCCAGAAGAATTCCGAAGGATTCAGCACATGGATATGAGGAAATTCTCATTTAGCACATCCATGAATAGAAGATCGAATGAACTTTTTCATTTCCAGAAAAAAATCGACGAATTAGCAGTTGACGTGGCTAGATTATTGAAAAAGGTACCGCAATACGATCCAGAGTGGCCTTTGGTACATCCAGACAGTGCCGAACTCAAGATCGTAAATAGTAAAAGCTTTCCTCGCCTGTAGCTACTAGTCGTACCACAACGGTACCAGGTCTTGCAATCAAGCACAAATCCTGTCATCGACGACCTTGATCACGAAGTTCTTGCCAGGATAAACCGTTAAGATTGCAACCTTTTCGAAGTTCTTTTAATTTTGCAATCACACGGTCAGTTTGAGAACGGTCAGCTACATCGATGGGAACAAGCCTTGCTAAAGGTTTCCCATGACGGGTAATGACGATTTCCTCGCCCTGGGCTACACGTTTGAGCAAGGAAGACAGATGGGTTTTGGCTTCAAAAGCACCTACAGTAATCATATTCGTACTCACGATTCAGGTCTATATTACAAACCAGTTTATCATGTTGCCCAGTTTCCGTCAGTTCTCGAATTTGTTTCCTACACACGGCACTGTTTTCTATACGCCAGACAGGAAAAATACGGTACTATCTATGGACTGAATAACGCGCCATGCTAAAAACCATGAAAATATCGACTGACATCAAACCGGTAACACAATTAAAATCCCGTGCGGCGGAGTTGTTGAATCAGGTTAACGAAACGCACCGCCCCATCATCATCACCCAGAACGGCGAACCTAGAGCCGTACTGCAAGACCCCGAAAGCTTTGAAAACATGCGCAACGCTATTGGTTTGCTCAAGCTAATTGCTCAGGGTGAAGAAGATATCCAAAACGGGCGTACGATTCCCCAGGATGAAGTCTTTGCGAATCTGGAGCAGTTAACCGGTTTATCAAATGACACAAAAACTTGAGGTAATTTGGACGAAAACTGCCCACTTGGACTTGGCAGCGATTATTCAGCATATCCGGGCGGATAACCCGTTGGCGGCAGCCGATAATCTCAACAGGATTAAAACCAGGGTTGCCGATTTGGTGCTTTTTCCACAGAAAGGCCGTATTGTGCCTGAACTGAAACAACAAGGCATGCTGCAATACCGCGAATTGATTGTTCCACCATGGCGCATAATATATCGAATTGCTGGCCACATTGTATATGTCCTGGCAGTAATTGATTCCCGACGTAATATCGAGGATATCCTGCTTGGCCGCTTAATTCGTTAATCTAACAACTATAAAGCTATCATCTTTTTGACTTATCCTTTTCGGTCATATCCCTACCGTCATTGCACAAGCTACTTGCTGATTTTGATGTTGATGAAGGTGTATAATTCGTAGATGGTCAATAATTTAGAAAAGCTTGAATCCGAGATCCGAAGACTAAGCTCAAAGGAAAAAGCCGCCTTGGCACATTACCTTATCGAAGAACTTGATGGGCAAAGAGATCCAGATGTTGAGGAAAAATGTACACCAACGGTACTACACCAACGGTACCTACACCAACGGTACCAGGTCTTGCAATCACACATTTTCCTGTTTCCACACAATTCATAGTTTTAAACAAGACAAGGCGCGAACAAAAAATGTTGGCGCCGCATAAAACTGATATGTAAGGAAAGATTTTTTGCGAGCAACGATGTGTTGTAACGCAATGGGGTAAGCAGGCAATCCGCGATGCGGATGCTCGCAAATATGGATTTTTTAGATGCTCTATATTGGTTTAACGCCGTATAAATGACGCAATTTTATCAACAGCCTGCTCCAATATTTCCAGCGATTGTGTATAGGCAAACCGGCAATGTTTATTCGCTTGATACGTTCCAAAATCAATACCCGGGGTTATTGCTACACCTTGTTCATTTAACAGCTGTTTTGCCCAGCTAAAACTATCATCAGTAAAGCGTTCACAGTCAGCGTAGATATAAAAAGCGCCCTGCGGTTTTACCGCAATTTCAAAACCCAGTTGTTCTAAAGCCGGCACTAAAAAATCACGACGCCGTTTGAATTCATCTCTACGCGCATCAAGCTCAATTTGCGTTTCTTTCTTTAACGCGGTAAGCGCGGCATGCTGCGATACGGTTGGTGGCGCCAAAAAAATATTTTGTGCGATGCGATCTATCGCGCCGACATAATCTTCCGGAACAACCATCCAGCCAATACGCCAGCCCGTCATGCCAAAATATTTTGAAAAACTGTTTATAACAAAGCATTCATCGGAAACGGCCAGTGCGGTGTAATCATCTGCATCGTAAACCAGCCCTTGATAGATCTCGTCAACGATTAATTTGCCTTTGTTTTGATCGATGAACTGGCAAAGTTCTATTAACTGTTTTTTTGGCAATAACGTACCGGTGGGATTCGACGGCGTTGCAACGATTGCTGCTCTGGTCTTTTGATTCCAATATTTTGCAACCAGCTCTGCATTCAATTGATAATGGCTTTCTGCAGTGACAGGAATGGCTATCGCTTCAGCCGCAAGCACTTCAGCTATATTTCGATTAGCAGGATAGCCAGGGTCTGACAGCAACATATTCTCGCCGGTATCTAACAGGCATGCGATTGTCAGCTGCAGTGCCCCGGAGGCTCCTGGCGTAATGATCACACGCTGAGGATCAATCTTGACTGAAAATTTTCTATCATAATATTCAGCAATGGCATTACGTAACTCTGCAATACCCAGAGCCGGTGTGTAATGCGTTTTGAATTGTCTCAGCGCGTCGATTCCGGCGTCTATGATACTTCCAGCCGTGGGGAAATCAGGCTCACCCACTTCCATATGGAAAATTGCTCTGCCTTGCTGACTCATTTTCTTGGCCTGAGCCAATATATCCATTACAAAAAATGGACTAAGATTGCTTGAACGTTTTGATAATCGGTCTTTCATAACATCAAATAATGGCGGATTCGTATAATAAGTGCAAATTTCTGAGTTGAGAAGTCGGCTGATATATTTGACCTTTTAACTCGATAAATGAGAATTATACACAGCTGACCGAACATGAAAGCTGTCAGCCATTTGGCTGCATAAATGAATATAAAATTAGAATCCTTAATTTCTTATGTTTTTTATTAGAAAACGAATGGTGACTTTCGGCCAGAACCGGCCAGTCACCACTTTCAATAACTCTCCTGGCCGCATGATATGAGATAACCAGTATAACGGTACTGCCAAGTTAACTTTCCGGCACGACAGAAATACTGTATTCATGGCTTTAAACTGCTACTACCTTTTTCCAAGACGCCAAAGCACTTTGTCTTAAATTTCAATAATCACTGGCAGATACCGGATGACACCCCCAACTGTTAATAAAAAGACAATCTGCCTGTATTTCGGCAATATAAAACGGTCAGTGTACTGGCATACTGCATAATGATTTAAATTGTTGTTATATATTCTTTGTGTAGCAACCTATATTCAGGAGCCAATATGCAAAATAACTTTGAAAGTCTGGAACTCGGCCAGTTCATTCCACTACATTACCATCACAACATGCTAAATGATCCCCACCGTATGAAAGGCTTTAAGCAAGCAATTGATTGGGTGGTAAAACCAGGCGCCAAAGTTTTGGAACTGGGTGGCGGAACGGGTGTGCAGTCTTTTTTTGCCGCGCAAAAAGCGCAAAAGGTTTATTGCGTTGAGCGCAATCCGGAGTTGGTGGAAGCTGCACGTAAATTAATTGAAAAAAATACCAATGGTGACAAAATTGATGTGATTCAGGCAGATGCTATGCATTACCTGCCACCAGAACCCGTTGATGTTGTAATCAGCGAAATGCTGCATACTGGCTTGCTGCGCGAAAAACAAATGCCCGTTATCAATGCTTTTAAAAAACGTTATTTAGAAAAATTCGGCGGGCCATTGCCGATCTTTGTGCCGGAAGCCAGCATTCAGGCTATTCAGCCAATACAACAAGATTTTAATTTTGAGGGTTTTAATGCGCCAACGATATTGTTTCAAGATCCCTATTCAATTCAAGCAAGAAGTCAGAACCTCAGTGATCCCGAAATATTTCAATTATTGACCTATGCCGAGCCATTTAACCCAAATTGTGGTTGGGATGGGAAAATAATGATTACCCATAGCGGTCAACTTAATGCCTTACGGCTTATCACTAAAAATATACTGGCTCTTAATATGGAGACATGTAGCACTCTGGATTGGTATACACAATATATAATTTTTCCCTTGACTAAACCACTTACAGTATCCAAGGGCGATAAAGTCGCTATCCGTTTTAATTATCAAGGCGGCGCTCCACTAAATGCATTTTCAGATTCACTAGAAGTCACAACAGTAAACGATATTAAACGCCAATCGGTTAATGAATTAGGCCTTTACTATGCCGGTTCCGTGGAAAACCTGGCTGAAATTGCGCAATCTCAAAAATCTAAAATTGCTTATTCCAAGGTACAAAAAAACAGTCACTAAAAAGCAGCAACAAAACATACAGAGTTTCAAATACCGAACATAAAATAAGCGAGTAGGCCGGATGCAACTTGTGTAATCCGGGATAAGCGGAGTTGTCGGACATCGAGTTATCATTGGTTTTAAGAATCGCAACAGTAAGGGCAAATATGAACTCTGGCAACGGCGTTTTTGGGAGTATACGTTGCGCGATGATTTTGATTTTTCACGGTATATGGATTATATCCACTATAATCTCGTTAAACCTCGTTATATTCTGAAAGTAAAAGGCTGACCTTATTCAGGCTTCCACTGTTTTGTTACGAAAAAGATTTATCCATTGAATTGGGGATGCGCAAATAATGACAAGTTTGACCAGTATCACTTTGGAGAATAATTTAGCTTAGGGCAGCTTCTATTTTCCCGGATTCCACAAGTTGCATCCGGACTACTTGCTGAAATAAGCCACCATTTGTGACCGGCGCAATGGTTTGCGTGCCTTCACTTTCTCACTTCGATCTAAGCCATGAACCTGAAATACCTGCTTTGCCAAATCAATTCCAATACATGTTATAGTCATACTCTCCTCCCGCTGTTTGATTGCTAAAATCTTTAGTTTGGCACATTATGATGCCGTTGAGTGGGAGGAGTCCATTCCATTGGGCTACTTGCTGTGACAGCCAAGAATATCCAATTCGGTGAGACGGTAGCTGCAATAGATAAGTTAATCACAGCAACCATCGATGAGAACTATCCTTCCGTCATTAAAGGAAATGGAAAATGAATGAAGTAATTCTCGACTCGACCATCACTTGCCCGCATTGTGGGCATGCTGTAACCGAAACTATGCCGACTGATGCGTGCCAGTTTTTTTACGAATGTAAATCCTGCGGAACATTACTCAAGCCCAAATCAGGTGATTGCTGCGTGTTTTGCTCGTACGGTTCGGTTAAATGCCCACCAATCCAACAACAAAAACCTTGTTGTGCCGGATAAGGTTTTAACAAATGTCAGGTTAAAAGCTTTCGTGTTTTAAAAATAACGACAACAGACCGGTTTATGTCGATTAGCGACATATAATAGGCGTTTGAAAAAACCGTTGCTAAGAAAACCGGAACCAAATCCGACCGCATTATAAAAAAATCTTTGCCAATAAAAATGAACTACACTACACCTTATTTTAATTAGTGTCTGCCCGAAAACCCCGTATTCAACATCAATTTGCCTGTTTTTTGATCACTCCGTGGAAAGTGCAGTGAGATGATGCAATCAAAAACACCTTCGTTTACGTTTTGTGGGAAATGAAGGGCG
>JAGRFM010000200.1 GCA_020446045.1 Nitrosomonas sp. | reverse complement strand
GAAACGTTTTCTGCATTCGAACTCGGTATTAATCAGAATCGTTTGAACCTATTGTCGCAGATTTCCAGAGAAGCGGTCAGTAAACCCGCATTTGAAGCAAAAGAATACCGTTTCGGCGTGATGAATCACATCAGTCCGGAGATTAATGAATATGCCAAGGCTTTTTATGGGATAAAGGAGCTGACGTTGACGCTGGCGGACTTGTTTGATCCGGTCGATGTGGCGAGATTACGCCGGCAATTTAATAAAATCGGACAGTTTGGCAGCGATAATGTGCCTATCACTAATCCATTTGAGAATGTTAGAAAACTTGAATCACCTATAGCATTGGATAATCTTGCAACCAAGACGGCTGCAGAGCAAGACCCGGAAAATAAAAAGCAACTGCGTGAATTATTGTTGACCCAGTATCGTTATCATGCGTTATTTAAAACAGGCAAGATTCTAACGCAGTGGATTGCGTTGTTCGAGGCCCGCTATAACGATATCGAGCGTAAATTGCAGGGCAAGTTACGTGAACAATCCAGAAAACTGGCGCAGATAAATAAATTGTCAGGATTGATACGTGTTGCACGTGAAGCCCTTGAAGGCATGGATCGTTTCCGGGTGGAACAGCTGGGTGATTATGGTGTGGCGCAGCGTTTGCTCGAAGAAGACTGGCGGCAGGTATGGTCGTTAAACAGGGAACGCACCCGAATACTGACAACAGGTTTACGCGGGTTATATTATGTCAGGGTGCGGGGAACACCGGTGAGTGCGCGTCTGGCCGATCCGTTGGTGTTGCGTCACGGCAGTAGTAAGGACGTTGTGCCGGGTTGTGATTGGGAAGAAGAGGTGGATTTGCCAGCAGTGCTGGACCCATTTTTTGACGCGGTACGTGAAATTCCGATGAACGATTGGAAAGCATTAAAGCCGCAGCAGCCGAAACTTCCGCCTTTCCAGCAATTTGAATACCTGGGCAAGCTAAGAAAGGCACGTTTCCAGGCGAGGCCCCAATTGACTCCCGTTGCTTCTGCTTCCATTACGAATACCCTGCAGGCGCGGTTAAAGGCTGTGCAATCGCAAACGCAAATCGTGATGCAGCGTTGGGCGGTTAGCACTTTACCGTCATTTACCGTTAGCAGTCTGAAAACCCAGTCTGAAGCAGCCAAAGTGCTGTCGCTGGAAGATTTATCCGGCGTTAGCGGCGTGCTGCGCAAGGAAGCGCATGAGTTGCGTGATCAACTTGAACATTGCCTGTTCTGTTTGTTGGAGAAATTGAGTTTATTGCCGCCGCCGTTGCGTTTGCAATGGGGGCAGTTGGCGGAAGATGATCTGATCCGGGTTGAAGCAGTTTCTCATTGGCCGGGACTGGAGAATGCGGAAGCCGATGATTTTAATGCAACACGCACGATTTCGGAATTAATTGCCTGGTGGTTCCGGCAGCTTGATCGTGATGCATCAGCCAATAGCCGACAGGCAATGCGTAACATGATACGCGCCTGTCTCATTCATGCGTCTTTGGGGGACCCACAGGAAATCATCCGCGGTAACGTGCATGTGCCGCCGCGGGTGGCTGCGGTCGGTGAACGATTACAAGTCAAATTAAATCGGCCGCCGTTACCCGGTACGCGATTACAACTGCTGGATCAGCAACAACAGGTTGTCGCCTTGCTGGCGGTTGAAGATCATACGCCACAAAGCACACAAGTCAGAATTGTTAATTTGTCGCAGACTAACATCAGGATCAATACGCAGTTTAGCGTGCTGGCCAACAATCTGACACAAAGAAAGCTGTAAATTATTTTAGGGCGCCTCTAAAAATTCAAAATTTTAAACAAAACGAGGCGCGAACAAAAAATGTTGACGCGGCATAGAGTTGATAGGTAAGGAAACAATTTTTGTGGGTAACAAACTATTGTAACTAAGATTGGACTTTTAGAGATGTCCTTTATATGACGAACATGACGGCATATCCAGTTTCAATACATCGTTTGACCTTGCGGGCGAGATCAGCGCAGCAGAGACAAATTGATGCATTGCAACAAGAGTTGCAACAGATGGTATGGCCGCAAGCAAGTGACGAACAATGGGTTTTTATCCGGCATATGCAAGTTCGTGGGCCACGGCAGCAATTGCAGCGTCGCTTATCGGAACGGGCTAGGTACTTCCTCAATCAAAAAGATAATCCTGCTGAAGTTATACGTTTTGATAATCTGGAAGTTTTACTGGTCGCATTGTTGAGTGATGTGTTGGACGGCAAAGCTGGCTTTCGGTGGTATTGGCAAAATTGGGCGCATTTTTTTACGGTACCGGTTTCACAGGCTATACGCCAGATTTTGTCAGAACATCTGGTGTTGATGCCGTCATTAACCGACAAACTAGCGCAACGCGGCGATTTGCAAAAATTGTGGCAGTGTCTTGATCAGAGTGGCAGCCGTCAATTGGCGCTCGAATTGTCCCATCTTGGCAGATTCCGGTTGCCTGAGCCTGGGGAAATAATCAATGCCTACATAAAGCAGGTGCAACAAGTTAAACAAACCCAGCATATTGACAATCAAACATCATCACAGTCACATTGGTCAGTGTTGACAACCGGTCAGTTGCAAAGCCGGATGGCAGCAGCTCGAATAAAGCAATGGCAGTCTATCCTGAACGATATGGATTTGTCCGATAGCCGTTGTTTACTGGCGTTATTGATAATCGGACAGGAAATCATGCCATTACTGCTGCAAAAGCAGCCAGTTCAACTATTGGCATCAGTGGCAGGCTGTTTTTCAATTCAGCCAATAAGCCGTAATTCTTTACCTGAGAACAAAACATCGGTACAACATGTAACGGGTCTTGAAAAAGACACGGATGAAAGGATAGTAGCGCTAAATGCCAGGCAGTCATCCCAGGTAATGGACCAGGAAGATCTTTTTTCATTGAATGATACGCTGCAATTGGATCGTACAGAAAGATCGGGCAGTATCTCACCATCAGCGTCGCTTCGGAAAGAAAATCAAGTTAATGAAAAAGTATCGAAGGGTGATGCGCTAGAAGACGCGACGGTTATGCGTCATTCCGTTAAAACAGCGAACTGGCCTGAAATGTCAGGGGGCAGGAAAGACGCGCCTTTAAAGTGGCAAATACATGACTCGTCAATTCAAAGTGGTAGTTTTACTTTTTCCCACTTTTATACCACACAAGGCGGTTTGCTATATCTGCTGAATATGCTCAACCGCACTGAAATGAGAACATTAATGCTGGATCATGCGGAACACCTGCCAAGCGGCTGGCTGTGGTTGTATCGGCTTGGGCAGGAATTATCGCTACGCGAGGACGATCCACTGGCTGATTTTATTGCGAAGCAACTGGGATTGGAAAACCGTGATGAACTTGCCTATTTACCGGCTTTGCCGGATCGTAGCCAGGTGCTCGAACTGGCGCAGCGCTGGTATGGCAAAACGGGTGTATGGCATGCCGATTTGCTCGCATTATCGGCGGAAATTCGATATACCCCCAGTCATATCGATATGTATGCTGCCATGAAAACGATTCGTTTGCCGGTACGTTTGGCGGGTTTGGATATCAATCCGGGATGGTTGCCATGGCTCGGAAGCGTGGTGAATTTTCACTATGACTAAGCCGCATACATTAGCGTTGAGCGATAGGGTCGTCCGGTTGCCATTACACAATCAGCGTCAACCACTGGCGGCACTGGTACGTATCGGACTGGCCGAATTCTGGTCGCGGGTAATGCCGGATGATACCGAATTACCAGCGCAACTCAAGCTGCAAGCCATGCAGCAGCTCAAAAGCGAAGCGGTACCGAACTGGGAAGAAATCCGTGAGGCTGCCGCTGTGCAATTGCATGCTTTACCGGGCCCATTTGGGCAATGGTTGTGCGAACAACACATCGATTTGCCGCAAGCTTTTTTACTGGCGCTGGTAGGTAATGCGGAGACCGATTATCTGATTACTCTGGTAATCAGCGAATTACAAGCGCCGAATCCTGGAAATCGTTTGGCAGTGCATCTGGCACTGAATATCCTGGATGAATTATTTGGCAATGATTCGCTGGATGCGCTGGATCTTAATCATACCGCACTGGTGCAACAACATGTGCTGTTGTTGGATGGATCCGGACCATTGCCGTTGCGCGTATTACGTATGGAAACCGCTTTATGGTCTGTTTTTTGCGGTCGCCGTGCGGTTTGGCCGGGTTGTCATGTGTTAAACGTGGAAGACCGGGAATTGCTGCCAGTAAGTATGCGTCGGGAACTGCCGCATCTGGCGACGTTGCTCGCCAAGGGAGATGTGCGTGGCTTGGTCGTGCGCGGCAATAGTGGCAGCGGGCGACGTGTTTTGGCGGCTGAGTTGTCGGTGTTGCTGGGATTGACAGCGATTGAAGTGCCGGCTGATCTATGGCAGCAACAGCCGGCGTTTTCGCTGGCCTGTTATCTGGCAGGGTGGTTGCCGGTTGTCAAGGTAAATATCGCGGCTGGAGAAAGCTGGCAATTGCCGGTAATTTACCCGAATATTCCATATGTTATGGTATTAGGAATGACCGATGCTGTGGCAGGTCAGGATATGCTGGAAATAGAGTTGGGCGTGCCAGAACAAACCGAACGACAACAATTATGGCAACGTTACCTGAAACAACCGCAATTGGCGCATAAAGCGGCCAGTGCGCTATTGAGCGGTTCGGTGATTCAACGTGTGGCACGCAATGCCGTGTTGCGTGCCGAACAAACCCATACACCGCTTGATGCTGACCATATTGCTCAGGCACGGCGTGATTTGGGAGCGGAACGATTGAGATTGCTGGCGGAACCGGTGCGCCGCCATGTTGAACGTGATGCGGTTGTGTTTCCGCCGTTAGTGGAACAATATTTGAACGATTTCATTGACCGTGCGCATAATCGCGAATTATTGTGGAATGCGTTGGGCACAACGTTGCAGGCATCGCGTAATACAGGGCTGAGAGCCTTGTTTGTGGGAGACAGCGGTACGGGAAAGACGTTGGCGGCAAGCTATATTGCCACTGCACTCGGCGCACCGTTATACCGGGTTGACTTGGCGTCCATCATGAACAAATATGTCGGTGAATCGGAAAAAAATCTGGGCCTGTTGCTCGATCTGGCCGCAGCGGCGGATGCGCTGCTGTTGTTTGATGAAGCCGATTCATTGTTTGGCCGCCGCACGGAAGCCAATCAAAGCGGTGAACGATATGCCAATATGCTGACCAATTTTTTGCTTACACGCATTGAGAATCATCCCGGTATTGCGATTCTGACGACCAATAGCCGTGAACGGATTGATAATGCTTTTACCCGGCGGCTGGATACCATTATCGAATTTCCATTGCCGGGGTTTCAGGAAAGACTGAATTTGTGGCATAGTCATCTTGGTCAACGCAGTCCTGATGAGAATCTATGCAAGACGTTAGCGAGTTATTGCGATATCAGTGGCGGGCAGATTCGTAACGTGGTACTGACCGCGGCAGGCAGCAGTCTGCCCGGCCAACCGATCAGCGTCGATCAATTGTTGTTTGCCTTGCAACGGGAATACCAGAAACTCGGACGTAACATGCCGGTGCAATTGAAGCAACTCAAGGTTAACTAAGGAGTTTAATTATGGCGACCCTGGCACCTTCACTCCGCAAGAAAAAAACACAACGCAAAACCGCGCCAGCCAAACCGGATGAACAGAAAAAAGCGCGCAAACCTGCTTATCTCAAACGCAAAATGGCGGTAAGCCAGCCGCAGGATCAAGAAGAAAAGGAAGCCGACCAGGTCGCAAAAGAAGTCGCCCGTGCACCCAGGGAAGAACCGGAGCCCGGTCCGAAAGAAGACAAAACAATGATTTCCAGCAAGCCGGTGCCGAGCGCGCAACGATTGTTGCAACGTGTTAACCGCATAATAGCTCGGCAGGCTGAGCCGGAAGAAGAGGAAGAACCGGTTCAAACCAAACTGCGCCGCAACAAAAAAGATGACGATGATCAAGTCGCCACGGTTCGCCGTTCGGTGGAAACCGAAGAACGGGAGGAAGAAACGGCGCAGCGCATGATCCGGCGCAAGGTAGCGTCTTCAGCACCTGCCGTTGAGCAGGAAGAACAGCCTTTGGCTGCAAAATTGTTTCGTCAACGGCAAATAGCAACATCGTTAAACAGAAAAATTCGGCGTGTCACGCAACAATCGGAAAACGAAGCGCAACAGATACAGACACGGTTGTGGCGTGCAGTTGATGACGAAAGTGAACAACAGCAAGAAAATGAAAGTGTTTCAAACAGTGACGGAGAAACCACTGAAACCAGTGAGGCCAGCGTCAAACCATCAGTAGAAGAACGGATAGCACAATCACGTGGCATGGGAAGTCCGTTACCCCCCAAGTTGTTGAATGAAATGGAAAACAAATTCGGTCAGGACTTGTCGTCGGTTACCCTTCACAGTGACACCGAAGCAGCGGAATTGAGTAAAGAACTCAATGCGCGCGCATTTACAGTCGGCAACGATATTTATTTTGCACCCGGCGAATTCGCTCCGGAAACGGAAGCTGGGCGAGAATTGCTGGCGCATGAGTTGACGCATGTGGTGCAGCAAACCCCTGGCAATAGCATACAGCGTAGGATTGATCCAACGTTGCCGGATACTTATGCGGAATCGGGTAACAGTGCTGCCAAGCTCAGGGAATTGGAAACCTTGAAAATTCCTGCTGTCAAAGCGCGCCACTTGCCACTTTACAGTTTTTTGGCTCAACCACCGGATAATAAGCTCGGCCGCATTCATGCTTATGATCGTCAAGGTGTAAACCAGCGTTCTGTTTGGAACAGTAGCGTCAGGGTCAGTTCCGAAGCGATCAGGCAACGTTTGCAGGCGTTGCCCAATTTACCGCCTACAGACAATCAACGCTTCAGTTTCAAAGTGCATGGGCATGCTTTTAACCGATCTATCAACCAACTGAAAAATGCACGATTACTGAAAATTCCGAATTGGGATAGGCAGGGCAGAGATTGCAATTTCGATGTCGATCATATCGTAGAATTGCAAATATCGGGACAGCATGGTGGTGGTGTTGGGAACTCTATCGAAAACATGGAGTTGTTGGATCATAACGCTAATATTACATCAGGCGCCACCATCAAAAGCGGTATTTACAATCGATTAAACGAATATCTCGCGACGCTACGTCCTCCCATGGGAAGAGACGATTTTTTGGCAACTCACGACGTTGTGTTCGAAAGCGTAGTCGCAGAACGCGGGCCTGCTTCGTCTGCCTGGTGGTCAAAATCGGATATCGAGAGTGCAGAGCCACTACGTGATGCTGAGCAGGAACAAATGGAGAGCGCTGGTGCAGCGAATTTGTTTATATTGACGTCGGGACCTGGTGGAGTGGAAGTGGGGCGATTTCGTCATGATGCGGCGCAAAACACTATCAATCCTGGTCGCCCTGCATCCCGGAGTTTGGCGGGTATGGAAATCAATTCCATTGTGCTGAACAATTTGACTGGCGCGGGTGAAGGCAGTAGTACAATCGGTACGATTAACGCGCGCTGGGATTTACCCGCTGCTTGGGCTCCGGCTCAGCCCGAAGTAACATTGGCGTTGCAGGCCGACGGTGATTATCGTGGTTATCCGAGTAGTATTCCGGCTCTTAGTCTGGATTTTAGGCATTTGAGTCCGGTCAATTTCTCAAGCATATCAATCGAAGATGGGGAGTTGTATGCAGAAGGTCAATTGACACCATCCATCAATTTGTTTAATGCGCCGATTTTAGTGCTGGTGCAAGGCCGAGATATTACTTTCTCGCTCGAGTATGGCGTTGGTGATATTGCACTTCCTGTTCCCGGCATTACCATAGACGATGCCGCGGTAAGCGTTTTCTATTCGACGGAGCGCGGACTAGGACTGGGCGGTCAAATCCTATTTTCTATTCCAAATGCCGGAAACGGCAACCTCGCCGTTACAATAGCTTCATCAGGGGGGGTTAATTTGGAAGGCGGCTTTACTTTTGATCGTAAGCTTTTTGATCGTGCACATATTGATGTGTGGTACCGCAACAACCAATTTGGCGGCAGTGGAACCATCGGTATTGATCAGCCAGATAAGATAAAGGGGATTCGTTCAGCAAATATCACTGCCAGTTACAATGAAGGTGCATTTTCTGCAGAGGGATCGGTGCAGCCTGATATTCCCGGTGTAGAACAAGCCGGTTTAACAGTGGCTTATTCCGAAGCAGATGGTCTGACTATTGGCGGTAATTTGCAATTAACCGCAAACCCGGCGATTCGTTCCGGTTCGATTGATGTTACGGTCAATAAACAGGGGGAAGAGTGGAAAGTTTCCGCTACCGGAACCGCGCAACCCGCTATTCCCGGAATCGATTCACAATTGACTGTCGGTTATGATGATGGAGCATTTACGGCGGAATTTAGTGGCGGTTACCGGCGTGGCATGTTGTCGGGCACGGTAACGGTGGGTGCAACCAATCGGGCCGTTGGTGAAGACGGCAGGCCAAGCGGTGAACCCATGGAGGGTGGGGCGATAAACATATACGGCAGTGGATCTGCGACGGTGCAGATCGCCCCATGGCTACAGGGAACGGCTGGTATTCGATTCGATCCCAATGGTGAAGTGACTGTTTCAGGCGAAATCGGCATCCCCAATAATGTGGAAATTTTTGCACGCAGGGAAATTAATAGGTCATTGTTCAATATCGCAGTGCAAGTACCTATCGTGCCCGGTATCGTTGCTGAAGTAGGCGGTGGATTGACGGCTGTTGCCGGTATCGGTCCCGGCGTTATAGATCAGCTTAGGATCGGCATTACTTATAATCCGGCGCATGAAGAGGATACGCGGGTTACCGGTGACGCTCATTTGCGCGTTCCGGCCGATGCGGGGCTGCGTTTGTCGGTTCGGGCCGGTATCGGGTTGGGTATTACCGGCGCGAGCGCAACGGGTGGTTTGGAAATCGGCGGAACATTGGGTATCGAAGGAGCAGCTGAGGCGGGTGTGCATATCGACTGGACGCCAACCGAAGGCCTTGATTTGACCGCTAATCTTTCAGTACATGCACAACCCAGCTTTACGTTTGATATTTCCGGTTATGTCAGTGTTCGTGCTTTGGGCTTTAGCGTTTATGATGAACGCTGGCAGCTGGCGTCTTATCAGTTTGGCTCGGATTATCGCTTCGGTATCAGTTTGCCGGTGCATTACCATGAAGGCGAACCTTTTGACATTTCGCTGGATGACGTACAGTTTGAAGTTCCCGATATTTCTCCGAATCAGATACTCAGAGGACTTATCGACAGGATTGCTTAATGGAAACGATAAATGATTTGATCAAAGAAGGTGTGATTGCGCATCAGGCGGGTAAACTCGACGAAGCGACGCGTTTGTATCAGTTGGCTTTGAAACGGGACGCCGATAATGCCAGCGCACACAATAATCTCGGGTTTGTGCTGGCGCAACAACAGCAGTGGGAAGAAGCGCTGGTACATTTGCGCACGGCTTTACGGCTGAATCCACAGATGTCGATGGCGCACTGCAATTTGGGGCAAGTATTGGTTAGTGCCGGTCAAACGCAAGAGGGTCTGGAACATCTGGAACAGGCAGTAGCATGTGATGCGGATAATGTCACGGCATGGGATAATCTGGCGCGCATCCGGATTTTATTGGGTGATTTCCAGGGGGGCGAATATGCCGCAATGCGCGCGCTGAAACTGCAACCGAACGATCCGCATTTGCTTACCCGCATGGGTATAGCCGTTGCCGCCCAGCGTCGGCTCGGAGAAGCGATACAGTTTTATCAACAGGCGATTGCATTGGATCGTAATCACATTGAGGCCTGGGCGCAACTGGGTATAACCCGGTTTTTACGCAATGATTTGGGCAGCGCCCGGGAAGCTCTGGAAATTGCATTTGCGCTGAATCCGAACGATACGAATGCATTACGTCACTTGGCATTAGTCTATTTAAGCCTGGGCAGGCATCAGGATGCGATTAAATACTTCAAACAATTACTTACAGTGGATGAGAACGATGAAGTGTCGCGTCTGGATCTGGCGGTTATCTTGTTATCCCAGCAACAACCGAAAGCCGCATTGAGCGAATTGGCGCGAATAACCGGGGAAGTCAAGCGTTCCAGCAAGTATCGTTTTTACCAGGGATTGTCGTTGCAGCAGAATGGGCAGCCTGATGCTGCGCAAGAAATTCTCTGGCAAGTTGCAGAATTGCCGGCCGATCCTTATGGAGAAAAAGCAAGGCAAATTTTGAGAGCTAATTAGCAGCAATTAGTAGTAATTAGCAGCCGTAAACAGCTCTATAACAGCTAATCAAGATGTAGTAAGTCGGGGACTCACTGGGTAAGGATTTACTGGGCTGACTGGTGATGGTTCGACAACCAGAGTCATCGCCCGCAGTTCACCAGTCTACCGTAGATGCCGTTGACACCACTGCCTTTCAGATATCACGCAATTTACCGTGAAGCAGTATAATCCTAGCACTTCCAACACCATTTCAGCCAATCATGTACAAACGACGTTTCAAGACCTCTGTCTCGATTCGACCTCACTATGCACTAATTTGACGCTTTCCGAACTTCTCAAATACCTGGTAACGCTTCTTACGCTTACTCTTCAGACAAGGACACACGGTTTCCCGCTTATTCGTTCCACTCGGTCATCGAAGGCATGACTACTTTCGTAGCTGCTTTTAACACCACAGTATTGCCCTTCTACGTATCTTAAACCGTTTTTTATAATTTTCAATCATTTTTTCAGCATGAACATGAATGAAGAATCTAAATCAGTATGAGGCAGCCTAATTTTTCTATATTTGTTTATATGCGGCACTTTATGTGATAATTCGCTTTTTGTATTTTATGCAATGTTGAATTGGTATGGCGCAAACACTGTACGATAAGTTGTGGGATCAGCATGTGATTGAAACGGACTCTACTGAAGCAAGTGGTATGACACTGCTTTATATAGACCGTCATCTCGTGCATGAGGTAACCAGCCCGCAAGCTTTTGAAAGTTTGAAAATGGCGGGACGCAAGCCTTGGCGAATCAATTCCATTTTGGCTGTTGCCGATCATAATGTGCCGACAACTGATCGCAGTGAAGGTATAACAGACCCGGTTTCGCGCTTGCAAGTCGATACGCTGGATGAAAACTGCGATGAACTTGGGATTACCGAATTCAAAATGAATGACCAACGTCAGGGTATTGTTCATGTCATCGGCCCTGAACAAGGGGCTACATTACCCGGAATGACCGTCGTATGTGGTGATTCGCATACCAGCACACATGGTGCGTTTGGATGTCTGGCGTTTGGTATTGGTACTTCAGAAGTTGAACATGTTTTGGCAACACAGTGCCTGGTTACCAAAAAATCAAAATCCATGCGTATCGCTGTAGAAGGAGAATTGGGTCTGGGGGTTACGGCAAAAGACATTGCGCTGGCGATTATCGGCGAAATCGGTACTGCGGGGGGGACAGGCTACGCCATCGAATTTGCCGGTAGTGCAATTGAAGCATTGTCGATGGAAGGTCGTATGACGTTGTGCAATATGGCGATAGAAGCTGGAGCGCGAGCCGGTATGGTCGCGGTGGACGAAACGACGATTAATTATATTAAAGGCAGACCATTTGCTCCACAAGATGCGTTATGGGATCAGGCGGTGACATACTGGAAGACACTGCGTAGCGATCCAGACGCTGAATTCGACAGAACTGTTTTATTGGATGCAACGAATATAAAACCGCAGGTTACCTGGGGAACATCGCCTGAAATGGTCACGACGATTGATGGCCGTGTTCCTGATCCTGCGAATGTAACAGATACCGTGAAGCGTCAGGATATGTCAAAGGCTTTGCACTATATGGGATTGGAACCCAATATGCCGATTCAATCCATTACGATTGATAAAGTCTTTATCGGTTCGTGCACGAATTCACGGATTGAGGATTTACGAGCAGCAGCGAGCGTGGCCAAAGGAAAACATGTAGCTGCGAATGTCAAATTGGCGCTGGTTGTTCCTGGTTCTGGCCTGGTGAAACATCAGGCTGAGCAGGAAGGATTGGATAAAATTTTTATTGAAGCAGGCTTTGAATGGCGCGAGCCGGGTTGTTCGATGTGTCTGGCAATGAACGATGATCGGCTGAATAAAGGTGAGCGTTGCGCTTCAACGTCCAATCGCAATTTCGAAGGCCGACAAGGGCCAGGTGGGCGCACGCATCTAGTCAGTCCGGCCATGGCTGCAGCTGCTGCTGTCGCCGGTCATTTTGTCGATGTCAGAAATTTTAATTAAATTTTATCGATCGGCACTTATCTGTTCAGTGAATTAACTTTTGTAATATCATGGATAAATTTCAATCGTTTACAGGCATTGTTGCGCCACTTGACCGAGCCAATGTGGATACCGATGCCATTATTCCCAAGCAATTTTTGAAATCCATCAAACGCTCAGGCTTTGGCGTAAATTTGTTTGATGAGTGGCGTTATCTGGACCATGGTGAACCCGGCATGGACGTCTCAAAACGGCAACTGAATCCGGATTTTGTTTTAAACCAGCCACGTTATCAGGGAGCGCAGATTTTACTCGCACGCGATAATTTTGGTTGCGGTTCAAGCCGGGAACACGCACCCTGGTCATTACAGGATTACGGATTTAAAGTCATTATCGCCCCGAGTTTTGCAGATATCTTCTTCAATAATTGTTTCAAAATCGGGTTGCTGCCTATAATTCAGGATAATGCAGTTATGGATCAGCTATTTCGTGAAGTGAATGAAACAACAGGTTATGCGCTGTCTGTTAATTTGCCGGAACAAACATTAATAACGCCCGGTGGTGATTCTTTCAGGTTTGAAGTGGATACGTTTCGCAAGCATTGTCTACTCAATGGCCTTGACGAAATCGGCTTGACTTTGCATCATGCCGAAAAAATAAAACAGTTTGAAGAAACACGTCGGCAATCACAGCCGTGGCTGTATTGAAGTCTTTAAGAGTATAAGAAAAATATGAAAATCGCTGTTCTACCCGGAGACGGTATCGGTCCGGAAATCGTTGCGCAGGCCGTGCGCGTGCTGGATGCGTTGAAATCAGATGGACTTGAAATAAATATTGAACATGGTTTGATAGGCGGCTGTGCTGTTGATGCTACCGGTGAACCCTATCCAGATGCAACCCATCAACTGGCGTCACAAGCCGATGCAATACTTCTGGGAGCGGTAGGTGGTCCTAAATATGATGCATTACCACGTGAAAAACGTCCGGAAAAAGGTCTGCTCGCTATTCGTAAAGCGCTCAATCTGTTTGCCAATTTGCGGCCTGCGATACTCTATCCTGAACTTGCCGAGGCATCCAGTTTAAAGCCAGAAGTAGTATCCGATCTGGATATTATGATAGTCAGAGAATTGACCGGTGACATTTATTTTGGTGAGCCCCGCGGCATAGAAATGCGGGATGGACAGCGCGTCGGATATAATACGATGATTTACAGCGAATCGGAAATCCAGCGGATTGCGCATGTGGCATTTCAGGCAGCGCAAAAAAGGAATCGGTTGTTGTGCTCCGTCGATAAAATGAATGTTTTGGAATGTACGCAATTATGGCGGGATGTCGTAGATGAAGTCAGCAAAAGTTATCCTGATGTAAAATTATCGCATATGTTGGTCGATAATGCGGCAATGCAACTGGTGCGTAATCCAAAACAGTTTGATGTGATTGTTACCGGAAATATGTTTGGCGATATTTTATCGGATGAAGCATCGATGTTGACGGGTTCGATCGGCATGTTGCCATCTGCTTCGCTGGATAGTAATAATAAAGGGTTATACGAACCGATTCACGGTTCGGCTCCTGACATTGCCGGAAGAGATGTCGCTAATCCGCTCGCGACAATACTTTCGGTCGCGATGATGATGCGGTACACATTTAACCAGGATGAAGCGGCACAGCGGGTTGAAAATGCCGTTCGAAAAGTACTAACGCAAGGATTGCGTACTCAAGATATTGCCAGTGAAAGCATGCAGATTTTGGGAACCAAGGCGATGGGTGATGCAGTATTATCAAGTTTGTAGCATTTTTACAACAGTTCGGTATTCATAAATAGTTTTAAATTATAAAGTGGCAGGAAAAAAATGAAACAGGTTGGTTTTGTCGGATGGCGCGGTATGGTTGGATCGGTATTGATGCAGCGTATGCGTGAAGAAGATGATTTTTCTTTGATAGATCCCGTATTTTTTTCAACTTCTCAACAAGGTGGCCAAGGACCTGACATTGGTAAAAACATTCCGCCGCTTAAAGATGCTTACGACTTGACTGAATTGGCAAAAATGGATGTCGTCGTTACCTGTCAAGGTGGTGATTATACGAACAAAATGGTGAAAGATTTACGCAAAACAGGGTGGCAAGGTTACTGGATTGATGCTGCTTCGGCTTTGCGCATGGAAGATGATGCGGTGATCATTCTGGATCCTGTCAATATGCCGGTGATTCAGCAGGCCCTGAATGATGGTGTGAAAAATTATATCGGCGGTAACTGTACCGTCAGCTTGATGTTGATGGCTGTGGGTGGACTGATTGAGAAAGGGCTGGTTGAATGGGTCAATGTAATGACTTACCAGGCGGCTTCAGGTGCCGGCGCGCGAAATATGCGCGAGCTGCTGCATCAAATGGGAGAAGCACATCGTGTCGCCAAAGATTTATTAGATGATCCTGCTTCAAGCATCCTTGATATTGACCGTGAAGTGGCGGGCACGCTACGTGATAAAAGTTTTCCAGTTGAAAATTTTGGTGTGCCACTGGCTGGAAGTCTTATTCCGTGGATCGATAAAGCCGTTGCAAATGGACAAAGCCGTGAGGAATGGAAGGGATTGGCTGAAACCAATAAAATTATGGGTAAAAAAGAACATTCAATACCGGTTGACGGTACATGCGTTCGAATTGGGGCAATGCGGTGTCATAGCCAGGCTTTAACCATAAAACTGAAAAAGAACATACCACTCGAAGAAATCGAAGAGATTATTGCAAATTCAAACGATTGGGTACATATCGTACCGAATGACAGAGAAGCTACAACGATGAAATTGACGCCGGCTGCGGTAACCGGAACATTATCTATCCCGGTTGGGCGTATTCGGAAATTGGCTATGGGAGAAGAGTATTTGAGCGCCTTTACTGTTGGCGATCAATTACTTTGGGGAGCAGCTGAGCCATTACGCCGCATGTTAAAAATTATAGTGCAACATTAAATTTGTACAATTATTGACTGATTAATAAGACGAATGATATTGTCTTATCATAAAACCTGAATTATTCTCCATTGAATTAACCCATAATTCAATGGGTATTTGTGGGCATGCATTGGATGCATGTATGTTAGGCTGGCAGCAATTTTCTATTGTGAACTAGAGAGAGGTCTTTTGTGTACACTTCTTTTATTCGAGCATGCTTCTTATTATTTATCTTCTTATTGCCCATCTCAGCGCAGTCAGCGGGTTTAGGCAAATTAACAGTCAATTCCGCCCTCGGACAGCCATTTAGCGCCGAAATCGATCTTGTTACTGTTAATGCACAAGAACTTTCCACGTTAAAAGTCAGCATCGCTTCTTATGAAGCCTATGTTCAGGCCGGTATACAATACGAACCTTTCTTTTCAACCTTTAATTTATCCATTGAACCACGCGTTGGCGGTGAACCTTATATTAAAATCTCTTCACCACAGGCTGTTAATGAACCATTCTTGAACTTGTTGGTGGAATTAAACTGGGCATCGGGAAGGCTGCTACGCGAATACACTGTTTTACTTGATCCTGCTGATATACAACGACCTGAACCGATAGCGCCAGTTGTGCCTAGTGTGCCCGCAGAACCTGCTGCCGCATTCTCAGCAGACGATACTGTTATTGAGGAATCTGAGCCATTAGCCGCACATCCCGTTGAACCTGAACCAGCCGCTCAACCGGAGCAATCCGTTCAACAACCGGCCGCAATTCCCGCTACCCGGTTAACAGAGAATAGACCGAATACTTATGGTCCTGTCTTACAGGGAGACACGCTATCGTCTATAGCCATGCAGGTTAAACCGGGCAACGTGAATGTCAATCAAATGTTGGTGGCTTTGTTCCGTGCCAATCGTGAAGCGTTTATTGCAAACAACATGAATTTGCTAAGAACTGGCGTTGTTCTGGATATACCTGAAGTTGAAGATTTAAATACTATCACGCAACAGGAAGCCGATGCTGAGGTTAAATTGCAAGTTAGCGATTGGCAGAAATACCGTCAGAATCTTGCCTTGACCGTTCAGCAAGGTCAAGAACCGGAAGCATTAAGACAAGTCGATACAGGCCAGATAGCGACAACGGTTGATGATGTTGCGATTACGCCACATGACAGTCCTGAAGAAGTGCTGCGTTTGTCCAGTGGAGAACTTATTTCAGGAACAGCGGAAGCACAGGCAAATCAGCATGCAGTAGAGCGTTTACGCATGATGGAAGAAGATGCGATAGCACGTAATCTTGCGCTCGAGGAAGCAAATGAGCGAATTGCGATGCTTGAAAAAAATATTGAGAATTTGCAACAATTATTAGCATTGCAAAGTCCAGAGATGGCAAAAGCTCAAGCTGACGCCGAAGCATTGATTGAGACACCTGCTCTTGACTTACAAGTACCGGAACCACAATCCGATCTGGAATCTATTGAGATTCTTCCGACGGAAACAGATGCCATTCTTGAATCTGAATACGATTTGTTTTCTGATTTAGATGAAATGGGATTTGAGCTGGATGAATCGTTTTCTGAGCCTGCTGATGAATCTGTTGCTCCCGAATTACCTGCGGCACCGTTAGAACAATTGCCGCCTCCTGTGACCACCCCGGTTCCTCAACCCGAACCAGTAGAGACATCCTTTATGGATATTCTTCTTGAAATGGTGATGGATAATTTGATGATTATTGGCGGGTTGTTGATCATATTACCTTTAATATTACTCGCGGTTAAACTGCGCAAAAAAAGAAAAGAACGCGAAGCAGAAGCAGAAGCTGAAGAGGAGGCGCGCCATGAGGAAAATGCAGCGGCTTTAAGAAGTAAAGCGGCTGCAGTAGTTGCTGCTGCACATTCCGTCGATAGTCAGGCTGAAGATAGTTCCGATGATGATCATAATGTATTTGATGATGAGCCGGAACCGCATCAAGATGAAACCAAAATGCATCTTGAAAGCGAACAAAGTGATTTTACTGAATCTGCTGATGATTCTCTAACTGAGGATAAAGATCGGTCGTTCGATCTCGACTTTTCCCAGGAAGTGGATCAGTTTATGGAAGATTCATCATCTCAAGCGTCTGAAGATGATTCAAGTTTAACTGATGATCAATCTTCTGAATCAGAATTAACGGAAATTGCTGAATCAGCCGACGAAAATTTGCTGGATTTTCCTGAAAACGAACCATCTCAGTCCGATGATACCGATTTCTCATTAGATGATGTTAAGACTGATACCGTTGAAGCCTTGGAAATTGACTTGACTGAAGATACAGAAAAATCCGATTCCGCGTCAATCGAAACCGCTCAGGAAGCAGATTTGGAGAATTCACTGGACTTTTCTGTTGATCCGTCAACAATCGATTTGTCGGATGAGAATGCACTAGAAGAATCGTCAGCAACTGACGACGAAATCAACGTGCCTGATTTAGACGATAATATGAACACATTGGAGTTTGATGCCAGTAGTGGTGCTGACGATTCTGATAATACCGAGAATACTTCGGAAAAGGCTGCTGATATTGATTTTTCTGATATCAACCTTGATCTTGAAAATTCTTCTGATGAACAACCAATCGATCAAACAGAGGTTGATTTGTCTCACGCTGAATCTTCCGATAATGGCACCCAAAACGAGCAATGGCATGAAGTTGAAACCAAAATAGATCTGGCCAAAGCTTATTTGGATATGGAAGATAAAGAAGGAGCCAAAGAAATGCTGGAAGAGGTTCTCCAGGACGGTGATGAACAGCAAAAAGAAGCAGCCAAAAAATTATTGGAAGGGATATAAATCCAGCGTTCATAAAACTATTGTTTTGGAATTTGGTTAACTCAATCGCTGTAAAATATAACTGCTGTCCGTTGTGCGAATCGTATTGATTTTGGAATATGACGGCAGCAGTTATTGCGGTTGGCAAAGTCAGCCTGAGAGATGTTCAATTCAAGATCAACTTGAATCAGCATTATCCAGAATAGCGCAAGAAACAATTCGCGTGACGACAGCGGGGCGTACTGATACCGGTGTCCATGCGTTTTATCAGGTCGTCCATTTTGATACTGCTGCGACCCGGCCTGTTACTGCCTGGGTGCGTGGTACTAATGCGTTTTTACCACATGACATTTCTGTGCTTTGGGCCAGTATAATTTCAGAAGAATTCCATGCGCGTTATAGTGCTTACGAGCGGCGGTATCAATATTATCTCCTGAATCGTCCGGTACGTCCTGGGTGTCACCATCAAAAAGTCGGCTGGTTTCATGAAGCGCTGGATTTAAGCAGTATGCAGATTGCGGCTAAAAAATTGATTGGCGAGCATGATTTTTCAGCCTTTCGTGCTGCAGAATGTCAATCAAAATCAGCCATACGAAAACTGTCGCGACTGGATATATCGCGTCATGGTAATATATTGCTATTTGATCTTACGGCTAATGCGTTTTTGCATCATATGGTGCGTAATATTGTTGGTTGCCTTGTCTACATAGGGAAAGGCAAATATTCTGCAGACTGGACAAAATCTTTATTAAATAGTTGTGACCGGACATTAGCACCTCCGACTTTCTCACCAGCCGGTCTCTACTTGGCAGGAATAACCTATGATTCCAAATGGAATTTACCGCAATTACATCAAGAAAACAAACCCAACAATTACTTCCTGACACGCTAAGGAGGTATTCCTTATGCTAATATCACATCACAGTGTTCTCTTCTAAATTTATGTCTGTTCGTGCCAAGATTTGCGGAATAACCCGGATTGAGGACGCACTTTGTGCTGTTGAATCGGGTGCCGATGCACTAGGTTTCGTTTTCTGGCCCAAAAGTGCCCGTTATATAACGCCCGCAGAGGCTGGTAAGATTACGGCTCGAATACCGGCATTTATCCAAACGGTTGGTGTCTATGTTGATCCATCTCCAGATTGGGTCGAAGAAACCGCTATTGCTGCAAAATTAAGTCTGTTGCAATTTCATGGTGATGAAAAACCGGAATTTTGTGCGCAATTTAACCGGCCCTACATTAAAGCAATTCGCGTCAGAGATAATACAGATTTGATACAATATGCACTTGAATATAAAACTGCCTGTGGCTTGCTGTTGGATACCTACACAAAGGGCATGCCCGGAGGTACGGGACAAACATTTGATTGGAATTTGATTCCGCAAAATTGTCCATTACCCGTCATTCTTTCCGGTGGATTGACCATAGAAAATGTCAGGTCTGCGATCAAACAAGTTCAACCTTGGGCAGTTGATGTATCCAGCGGTGTTGAAAAATCTAAAGGTATAAAAGATGAAAATAAAATTAATGCATTCATGCGAGGAGTCCGAGAAACATGAATGTTTATGATCTGCCAGACAAAAGTGGTCACTTTGGTCCCTATGGCGGTGTATTTGTAGCTGAAACCCTGATTTCAGCGCTTGATCAGTTACGTGAACAATATGAGCATTTTCGGAATGATGCGGAATTCCAAAAAGAGTTTGCCGATGAATTAAAACACTATGTCGGTCGTCCCAGTCCAATATATCATGCCAAACGTTGGTCGGAACATTTGGGGGGGGCGAAAATTCTTTTAAAACGTGAAGATCTTAACCATACCGGCGCACATAAAGTCAATAATACGGTCGGACAAGCTCTGTTAGCCCGTCGCATGGGTAAAACGCGCGTCATTGCAGAAACCGGAGCCGGGCAGCATGGCGTAGCAACAGCTACGGTTGCTGCACGCTATGGAATGAAGTGTGTCGTGTATATGGGTTCTGAAGATGTGCGGCGCCAGGCTACTAACGTTTATCGCATGAAACTGTTGGGGGCCGAGGTTGTTCCGGTTGAATCCGGTTCCCGTACGTTAAAGGATGCGTTGAATGAGGCCATGCGCGATTGGGTGACGCATGTTGAAGATACGTTTTATATTATCGGCACCGTTGCGGGACCACATCCGTATCCAATGATGGTACGTGATTTCCAGACTGTCATCGGTAATGAAGCCAAAATACAAATGCTGGAAGCCTACGGCAGGCAACCTGATATACTGATTGCCTGTGTCGGTGGCGGTTCGAATGCCATCGGTTTGTTTTATCCTTATATTGATGAAAACTCGGTAAAAATGATTGGCGTTGAAGCTGCGGGAAAAGGGCTGGATACCGATCAACACGCGGCAACGTTAGTGAAAGGACGGCCTGGAGTGCTCCATGGTAACAGAACTTACTTAATCCAAGATAATGACGGTCAGATCATCGAAACGCATTCGATTTCCGCCGGATTAGACTACCCTGGAGTTGGTCCCGAGCATGCATGGCTTAAAGATATCCATCGGGCCGAGTATGTTGGCGTCACAGATAATGAAGCTTTGGAGGCCTTTCATGCTTTATGCCGTTATGAAGGCATTATGCCGGCGCTGGAATCAAGCCATGCATTGGCTTATGCCGCCAAATTAGCACCGACGCTTGACAAAGATAAACTACTGCTGGTTAACCTGTCCGGCAGGGGGGATAAAGATATGGCAACTGTTGCACAGATGTCAGGTATTAATCTTTGATATACCGCAAATTGACCTGTGCACTATCTTTTTTTCCAAACCAGATGATTTTAATCAGAAATGAACCGTATAAACCAGACTTTTGCTTCACTGAAAACCCGTCATAAAAAAGCACTGATTCCGTTTATTACCGCTGGTGATCCTGATCCGGCACTAACCGTTGATTTGATGCACCGTCTTGTTGAAGCAGGGTCAGATATTGTAGAGCTGGGTATCCCATTTTCGGATCCCATGGCGGATGGTCCCACCATCCAGCGATCATCGGAGCGTGCTCTGAAGTATCATGTAACACTGACCAATGTACTTGAAATGGTTGCAGAATTCAGAAAAAAAGATAGCCAGACGCCTGTTGTTCTTATGGGGTATGCGAATCCGGTAGAAGCCATAGGCCAAGCGAGTTTTGCACAAAAGGCGCAGCAAGCCGGTGTTGATGGTGTTTTGATTGTTGATTATCCACCTGAAGAATGTGGAGAATGGGTTGACTGCCTGGAGCAACATGGCATTGACGCAATTTTCCTGTTGTCGCCGACAACCAAACCGGAGCGTGTTAAACAAGTAGCAAAACTGGCTAAAGGATATATTTATTACGTATCGCTCAGAGGTGTAACGGGGGCGAAACATCTGGATTTACGGGATGTCGAACATATGCTTGAACAACTGCGCCAATCGGTTTCGATTCCTATTGGCGTCGGGTTTGGTATCCGGGACGGTGAAACGGCGCATGCTGTGGCCGGGTTGGCTGATGCGGTAGTCATTGGCAGTCGAATTATCGAAGAAATTGAAAATGCATCTAGAGATAATGCTTTGGATAAAGTAAAAATGCTTGTTCAATCGTTACGCAATGCAATCGATGGAAATACTACAAACACTAATTGTTGATAGGATAAAGCAGTTATGAGTTGGTTCCAGAATATCATACCGCCCAAGATTAAACGTAAGGAAAACGGTGAGAAGAAAATCGTTCCGGAAGGCTTATGGAGTAAATGCAATTCCTGTGAAGCGGTGCTGTATTATACCGATTTGGTTAAGAATCTGAATGTTTGTCCACGGTGTGATTTACATAACCGTATTTCAGCCCGCACACGCATCGATTACTTTCTTGATCCGGAAAACCGCTGGGAAATTGGTGTTGAAGTATTACCGACTGATCCGCTCAAGTTTAAAGACAGTAAGCGTTATGTCGACCGGTTATCTCAGGCCAAGAACCAGATTGATGAAGATGACTCTCTGGTTGTTATGAAAGGGACTGTCTTGTCCATTCCTGTCGTTGCAGCTGTGTTTGAATTTGGGTTTATGGGCGGCTCAATGGGCTCGGTTGTCGGTGAACGGTTTGTGCGAGGCGTGGATGAATGTATTAAGAACCAAACCCCATTTATTTGCTTTACGGCCAGTGGTGGCGCACGGATGCAAGAAGGTTTGTTTTCACTCATGCAAATGGCTAAAACATCCGCTGCACTGACACGATTAAGCCGTGAGAAATTACCATTTATTTCTGTTCTGACCGATCCTACCATGGGTGGTGTTTCTGCCAGTTTTGCTTTTATTGGTGATGTGGTTGTCGCAGAGCCGGGAGCATTAATCGGTTTTGCCGGACCGCGTGTTATCGAACAAACCGTTCGGCAGAAATTGCCGGAGGGGTTTCAGCGCGCTGAGTTCCTGTTGGAACATGGCGCTGTTGACATGATTATTGATCGCCGTGAATTACGAGAAAAAATCGCTAATTTAGTTACTTTGTTAATGCGTATCCCCGCTCCGAAAACGGCGGTTTAGCGGAGTTAACGGGTTTGCGCGTTATCGCTTCCTGACTGGTTTGTGCATTAATCAGCCAGATTTTGAATAGTAAATTGGATACGCTACCAAGCTGGCTCGCTTATCTGGAACAGTTACACCCGACTGCCATTGAAATGGGATTGGAACGTGTTGAAAAGGTGCGTTCCGATCTAAACCTTTCGCCGCACTTTCCAGTGATAACCGTTGGGGGAACCAATGGCAAAGGTTCCGTTTGTGCGTTGCTTGAATCCATTCTGACTGAAGCCGGTTATGTTGTCGGTTGTTACACGTCACCTCACCTTGTTCACTATAACGAACGCATCCGTATCAACCGGGTACCAATGCCGGATCAGCAAATCGTTGAAGCTTTTGTAAAAGTGAATCAGAGTCGGGAACGATGCGCCGTTTCATTGACCTATTTTGAATTCAGCACTTTGGCTGCAATGTTTCTATTTGAGTCGCAACCCGTGGATGTGACAATACTTGAGGTGGGACTAGGCGGCCGTTATGATGCTGTCAATATATTTGATCCCGATTGTGTGATTTTAACGAATGTGGCGATGGATCATATGGATTATCTCGGGGATACCCGTGAGGCAATAGGTTATGAAAAGGCCGGAATATTTAGAACAGATCGGTCGGCAGTTTATTCGGATTCTGATATCCCCGCAACAGTTAATCAATACGCTCAGGAAATAAAAGCCCATCTTCTTAAATTTCAATACGATTTCGGTTTTAACATTGAAGCGAGTCATTGGAATTACTGGAGCAATACACGGCAGCGAAACGTGTTGCCCAGGCCAGCATTGTTTGGCGCAAATCAGTATAAAAATGCGAGCGCTTGCCTGGCCGCACTTGATACGTTATCCGACCATCTTCCCGTTGATATGCAATCGATCCGGAAAGGGTTGCTCAATGTTGTATTGCCAGGACGTTTCCAGATATTGTCGTTACAACCCATGATTATTGTCGATGTTGCTCACAATCCTGCAGCAGCCGCTGTTTTTTCCGAAAATTTAATTTCATCAAAACCGCAGAATCTTACCGGGAAAACTTTTATGGTGTTCGCCATGTTACAGGATAAGGATATATCAGGTGTTGTCGCTGCTTTAAAAAAAGAAATGGATGTTTGGCTGCTGGCGCCAATTGATCACGCTAGAGGAGCAAATACAAAGACATTGCTGGAGAATCTTTACAATCAGGAAATAACACGGGAGAATCACGCCATACATGAATTTGAAAATATAGAATCGGCTTTTGATTTTGCCTGTGAGCAGGCGACTAAAAATGATAGAATCTGCGTTTTGGGTTCATTTCATACTGCAAGTGCTGTGCTACAGTATCAGAATAGAAAAATTCGTCAGTAATTCTTGGATATTTATCTATGAATAAAAATATCACCGAAGAAGAACTATTACTTAGAAAGCGCGCTAGAAGGCGTTTGGTTGGTGCAATTGTACTGGTACTGGCGGCAGTCATCATCCTTCCGATGATATTCGATGAACCCAAACCGGATACCGAAGCTTATGAAATTGATATCCACCTTTCACCCGATGAAGATGTCGCTGCAATATCCCCTTTAGTTGTCCCACCTGAGAATGTGCTCAATGAAAGACTACCTGAAGTAATTGATCCAATGGAATTTACCACGGACGAACCGTTGGATATGTCCGATATCCTTCAATCTCAGGATGCTCCTGATGTCGCTATTCGAGATAGTGACAACATTAATAAAACCGGTATTCCTATACCGGGTATAAAACCACGTTATGAGATGGTACGGTCTACACCCAATGACAATGCCGGTGTATCTACAACCACACCGGTTTTAAAAGATAATCTGCAAACAACCGACCAGCAATCAGGTGGTTATGTGGTTCAGTTGGGTGCATTTTCAAACCCGACCAAGGCGCAACAACAGCAGAATGCACTGATTTCAAATGGCTTTAAAGCCTATACGGAAACACTTGTCATCAATGGTCAGGTCATGACGCGTGTCAGACTTGGGCCATTTGCAAATCGTTCAGCCGCACAAGCGGAGCTGGATAAACTTCGAAGACTTGGACAGGACGGTGTTATAACGCAGCAATAACAAAACCGATCAGTTCGATGGTTCGTCATTTCTTAGTGCTGGATAGTCCATGACTATTTTTGATTATGTTGTATTAATTATTTTTGGTATTTCCATTCTGCTTAGCATCATACGGGGCATCGTTCGGGAAGTGCTGTCGATAGCAGGTTGGGTTATAGCATTTATCGCCGCAAGTGCTTATGCTGCTGACTTTGAACCATTTGTTCCCTCTGAAATTGGCGGATCGCTGCGTATTGTAGCTGCCTTTATAATCGTATTTATAGCAACGTTGCTTATTGCCGTTCTAGTGACGATGTTGCTTAATTCGTTAATTAAAAATGTCGGCTTAGGTTTCATTGATCGAATACTGGGGGCATTTTTTGGTTTTGCACGGGCGTTGATTATTGTTCTTGTCATTGTTCTTATTTCGGGATTAACGGCTTTACCGCAACAACCGATATGGCAGGATGCCATGTTTAGTGAACCGTTGGAATTGATGGCAGAGCATGTTAAGCAATGGTTGCCTGATGATTTGTCACGATATATTAGCTATGAAAAAACAGGCAAAGTTGATGAGATGCTTCGGTAATCAAAATATAATTATCAGTAAACAGTCCCGTATTTCTTTTTCGCTTAAATCTACGGAGTAACGGTATGTGCGGAATTCTTGGCATTGTTGCTAAATCACCTGCAAATCAATTACTGTATGATGGTTTGCTCATGTTGCAACATCGGGGGCAGGATGCTGCAGGCATCGTCACTGCCCAAGGTAATACGTTTCACATGCACAAAGGCCTGGGCATGGTAAGAGATGTATTTCGGACTCGGAATATGCGTTCATTACAAGGCCATATGGGTATCGGGCATGTGCGTTATCCCACTGCAGGTTCGTCCAGATCGCCCGCTGAAGCTCAACCCTTCTATGTCAATTCACCGTTTGGGATTGTGCTTGGACATAACGGTAATCTGACCAATGCCGAACAACTCAATCAAGAACTATTCCGTACCGATTTGCGTCATGTCAACACACATTCGGATTCAGAAGTGCTCTTGAACGTGTTAGCGCATGAATTACAGAAAAGCACGCGTAACTGTCATCTTGACCAGGAAAATATCTTTAGGGCAGTTGCGGGTGTACATAAGCGGTGTCAGGGGGCCTATGCTGTTGTTGCCATGATTGCAGGTTACGGCTTGCTGGCGTTTCGCGACCCTTACGGAATCAGGCCGCTTGTCTTCGGGTCAATTGAAACCGAGCGGGGAATTGAATACATGGTGGCATCCGAAAGTGTTGCAATGGATACGCTTGGGTTTAAACTGATTCGGGATATTTTACCGGGTGAGGCCATATTCATTGATGAAGCAGGACAGTTTTTTCAAAAACAATGTGCAGAATCGGCAACCTTAAATCCCTGCATTTTCGAGTATGTTTATCTCGCACGTCCGGATTCAGTGATCGACGATGTATCCGTATACGAGACACGATTAAATATGGGTGAGTCGCTGGCCGAGAAAATCAATAAATCAATGCAACATCTGAACATTGATGTTGTTATTCCAATACCCGAATCAAGCCGCCCTAGCGCTTTACAACTGGCCAATAGCCTGGGTATCGAGTTTCGTGAAGGTTTTGTCAAGAATCGCTATGTCGGCAGAACATTTATTATGCCCGGACAGCAACAGCGCCGAAAATCAGTCCGGCAGAAGCTCAATGCGATGAGTATTGAGTTTAAAAATAAAAATGTTCTGCTGGTGGATGATTCTATCGTCCGCGGCACAACCAGCCGTGAAATTGTACAGATGGCCCGGGAAGCAGGCGCCAATAAAATATTTTTTGCTTCTGCATCGCCACCGGTACGTTTCCCGAATGTTTATGGCATTGACATGCCGACGCGTCAGGAATTGATCGCTACAGAACGTGACCCTGAAGAGATCTGTCATGAAATCAGTGCAGATTATCTTGTTTTCCAGGATCTTGATGCGTTGACGCAGGCTGTATCAAAAGTTAAACCATCACTGGATCACTTCGAAACGTCCTGTTTTAACGGGAATTATATTTCCGGTAATGTGACGCCCGAATACCTGAATTTTTTGGAATCGCAGCGGAATACTGAATCCACGGAAGATAGTTCTGTTTCCAGAACGCAGCTTGATTTGAGCCTGGCTGTATCCGACTAAAATGACCTTCATTTAAGCATACAAAACCTATTAACACTATACTTGTATTACACAGGAACACCCTAAATGTCTGACCATCTCAAACCTGAAACCCTGGCATTACGCACCGGTATTCACCGAAGCCAGTTCAACGAACATTCAGAGGCGCTTTATTTGACCTCAAGTTTTGTTTTCGATAGTGCGGAACAAGCAGCCGCCCGGTTTTCAGGTGAAGAAAGCGGTAATATTTATGCGCGATTTACCAACCCTACGGTGACCGCTTTTGAAGAACGCCTTGCGGCGATGGAAGGCGCCGAAACCTGTGTGGCAACGGCTACAGGTATGTCTGCAATAACAGCCTGTATCATGGGTTTGTTGTCAGCCGGAGATCATATTGTAGCTTCGCAAAGTTTATTTGGCGCGACAGTTAATTTGTTTAACAACATTTTAAAAAAATTCAATGTCGAAACCACTTTTGTATCGGCAACAGATACTCAAAGCTGGGAAGCGGCGATCAAACCAAATACCAAAATGTTTTTTCTGGAAACACCGTCCAATCCGTTAACCGAAATATCGGATATTGCGGCATTGTCGGAAATCTCGCGGAAAATAGGGGCCTTTCTTGTGATCGACAACTGTTTCTGCACGCCAATCCTGCAAAAACCGTTGGAACTGGGCGCCGATATAGTTATTCATTCTGCAACCAAATATCTGGATGGTCAGGGCAGGGTGCTGGGCGGTGCTGTGCTGGGTAAACGTGACGTAATGATGGATGGCGGTGTTTATGGTTTCTTACGGACAGCAGGTCCTACCTTGAGTGCTTTTAATGCCTGGGTGATTTTAAAAGGCTTGGAAACGTTAAAAGTACGCGTCGACGCCCATTCAAAAAATGCCCTGCAAATGGCCCATTGGCTGGAATCCCACCCCAAAATCAATCGTATTTTTTATCCTGGTTTGCCATCGCACCCGCAATTTGAACTCGCTAAACGTCAACAAGCTACCGGAGGCGGTATCGTTACGTTTGAAGTAAAAGGAGGAAAAGAAGCAGCCTGGCGCGTGATCAATGAAACACAACTGGTTTCAATCACGGCCAATCTTGGTGATGTCAAGACAACGTTAACACACCCGGCCACAACAACGCATGGCCGCATCAGCCAGGAGGCACGTGATGCAGCCGGAATTACCGACGGTTTACTGCGTATTGCTGTCGGACTGGAGGCCGTAGAAGATATCCAGGCCGATCTGGCAAGAGGGCTTGGCTAGCTATGTTTGTATTTGTTCAGCGTAATCAAAAAACCAAAGACAGTCTATAAGAAATCACAGGCAATTTGCCGGCGAAAAGCAATGTAAGCGCATCGCTGGTGGAAAGGTTGTTTTTTCTGCAAGTCGGCAGAAAATGTTGGCGCCATCTTTTGATCGAAAACATCCCGATATTTTTGGATGCACCTTTGTCATGCGCAGGTCGTTCTCACCCTGGTTGTTGGTGAAAGGAACAATAGGATTGGTCATGAAGCGCAATACATCGTGTTCTAAAGCCGGAGGCGTTCGAGCAGATTCCGGGCTTTACTGCGCTTGGTTCGCCCACGCTGTTTGGGGCTTTTCTTTTCATCCGGTGGCGGGTATTCGATTTCGGCCTGACTGAGTAAATTCCGGTAGCGTTCTGTATAACGTTTTGCTTGTTTCTCAGGCAGCGAACCGCCTTGTTGCCTGACGTCAACGAGAATATCTTTGAACAGTTCTTGTATGTGTTTTGCCCACTGTTTTGATTGTCCTGCTCATAGGCGCGTTCAAGTTCGTGCAAATGGTGTGTGTTGCACAGTGCGTGTTCGCAGTCAGTGTACTGATATAGTAAGGTTTCCAATAATCGTGGCAGAGTATCCCTTTAAACCGGGGCAAAACGCCTTTCTTGTTCATGGCATCAGTTTCCCTGCGGGTGTGCGCATAAAATAGTGTCCATCGTGCGTGTTCGAGTGGCAATGTAGTTAGTGCAGCTTGCCATCAATATTGACACTTGCCTCATCGGTGTGTACATCGTTGCATGGAATGGCCATGTGTCTCTTCGCGCCTTGCCAGCCGACCTGAAAACCATAGACTCGAGCACGTTCAACTGAGGATTCTAGGTTAAACCTAAAAACCTCAGTTGACCGTTACAAGGAAATACAACCCAATGAATAGAAATATAAATTTTTTCAAAATGCCTTAACCTGAATGGTGAGCAACACTATGATGCTTATAGTCCATTGTTTTTTACTTTTTGCGGTGTTGCAATTCGTTGTAATAACTGGTTATTGCGCCTTGCCAAAAATAAAAAACAAAGCACTCTAAACACCATCCAACTGAGGTTTTTAGGTTAAATGGTCGTTTCGATGCGTTTCAATCGATATGCCAGTTAGATCCGGAAATTTGCCTTTGCGTGTTAGAAGCGCTATAAAAGGTATCCGCCAGAAATAAGCCCATACAAGCAAGCTATTGAAAATTTGACGTTATACTATCTAAGCGTATTTGATATCATTTTTCCCGCGATGAGTCTCGATAAATTAAATTTTCCGAAATAGCGAAAATACGAAATAATAAAAAATCAAATTTGTTGTCTGTAACGCCTTTGCATAGGCGTTAAACAGATGTAATTTCTATACGATTAATACGTGGTATGGATATAATAAGCCTTGCTTGATGCTATACTGTAGTTATACAAGCCTGTCTAAAGTTTATTTCTGCAATTCACAATTCATAAAATTTTCTGCCGAATAACCCACCATGCCCGTACCTCATTTATCCGCCCTGCACGGACCGATTCTTGAATTGGAAAATCGAATTAACGCCGAAAAACCAATAATAGAACACTGGTTTCGCAGTAAGTGGCGTGAAAATACAGTTCCGTTTTATTGTTCAGTGGATTTGCGTAATAGCGGTTTTAAATTAGCCCCCGTTGATACCAATCTTTTCCCCGGTGGCTTCAATAATCTGAATACCGAGTTCATCCCACTTTGTATACAAGCCATGATGGCTGCTGTTGAAAAAATCTGCCCCAGTGCTCATAGCATTTTACTGATTCCCGAAAATCACACGCGCAATCTGTTTTATCTGCAAAATGTAGCGGCAATCCAAACCATTATGCAGCATGCCGGAATGAAAGTGCGTATCGGCTCGTTCCTGCCAGAAATTAAAACGCCAACGGTTTTTTCGTTACCCGATGGTCAATCCATTACGTTAGAACCGATTATTCGAAAGAATAACCAGCTTAGTGTGGAAAATTTTGAACCGTGCGCGGTGTTACTGAATAACGATTTGTCGAATGGTGTGCCTGAGATTTTGCAGAATCTGGACCAGGTCGTTATTCCGCCTTTGCATGCCGGTTGGTCGACGCGCCGAAAATCGGAACACTTCAAAGCATATGATACGGTAGCGGAAGAATTTGGAAAATTGGTGAATATCGATCCATGGTTGATTAATCCCTACTTTTCATCTTGCGGAAAAATCAACTTTCGGGAAAAAAAAGGTGAAGATTGCGTTGCCAAATCAACGAACAAGATACTTGCTTTGATCCGGGAGAAATATCAGCAATATGGTGTTAAAGAAGATCCTTTTGTAATTGTAAAAGCGGATTCCGGGACTTATGGCATGGGGATTATGACGGTTAAGGACGGTTCCGAGGTCTACCAGTTGAATCGCAAGCAGCGGACTAAAATGGCGGTTGTCAAAGAAGGGATGTCAGTGAGTAATGTGTTGGTGCAAGAAGGGGTGTACACCTTTGAAAATATAAATCAAGCCGTTGCTGAACCGGTCATTTATATGATTGATCATTATGTGGTGGGTGGATTTTATCGTGTTCACACCGGGCGTGGTAAAGACGAAAATCTTAATGCACCCGGTATGCATTTTGTTCCGCTGTCATTTGATTCCGATTGCTTGATGCCCAATTGCATTAATCCGCAGAGTCTGATGCCGAGCCGTTTTTATGTTTACAGCGTGGTTGCCCGGCTTGCGTTGCTTTCTGCCGCTCAGGAACTGCAGCAAACAGCTCATCATTCCGGCTAAACTGTTTCAGCATGAAACTGGCATTTATTCTCGATCAACTGGAAGACATTAAAATCAACAAGGATTCCAGTTACGCCATGATGCGTGAGGCAGCTTTGCGTGGTCATGAAATTTTTGTGCTGCATCAGGAAGATATCATTTGGCGAGACGCTGTTGCAATCAGCTTTGCCAGAACGTTAACACTCAGTGAGAAAATCACGCACGCAAAACTGTGGTATCACGCCGGAGAAAAGATAACCATGCCACTGCAAGCGTTTGATGCTGTTTTGATGCGCAAGGATCCGCCGTTTAATATGGAATATGTTTACAGCACTTACTTACTCGAGTTGGCTGAAAAACAAGGTGCTTGCATTATCAACAGCCCGCGCGGTATTCGTGATTTTAACGAGAAACTGGCTATCGCGAAATTTCCGCAGTTTATACCGCCGACTCTGGTCACCCGTAAGGAATCGTTGATTCTTGAATTTTTGCAGCATCATCAGGATATTATCTTAAAACCGCTGGACGGTATGGGAGGGGCCGGTATTTTTCGACTGCATTCCGGCGATCACAATATCAGTGTCATACTCGAAACCATGACGCATTACGGCACACACACGATTATGGCGCAGCGTTATATTCCCGAGATTTCACGGGGAGATAAACGTATATTACTCATAGCGGGAAAACCTGTTCCGTATGCGCTGGCTCGTATTCCCAAACCCGGTGAAACACGCGGTAATCTGAATACGGGAGGAACCGG
>JAGRFM010000199.1 GCA_020446045.1 Nitrosomonas sp. | reverse complement strand
GCTTCCTTGGCTTTTGTATGGATTTTTCTGGCAACATGCAATTCTTCTTCAAGCGAAACTTTTTCAATCTTTTTATCAATCGTTACAGTTTGCGTCGTTTTTTGGGCTTCTAGTTCGGTATTTTTTTCTTTAGCTTCAGTTATTTCTATGTCCAACCCTTTATCCGTGTCAATCCATATTTCTATGTTGCTGCTTTTTAATTTTTCCAGATCAGTTTGATCTTTTAACAAGAAAGAATTTTTCCAGAATGGATGGTCCATCCAATTTCCGCTGATTTTATGGATATACATGCCTAAACGAACATCACCGACCTGGATTTTTTTTAACATAGCAAAAAAAAACGATTTAAAAATAGAATTTAATGGTGAGATTACACGCCAGTGGTAAAATAATAGCCTCTTAATACAGAACTATTTTACAAGCTAATTCGATTTAATAGCACAACAAAAACGACAGAACTTTAGCGTTTAATCGGAATATAGGACAACAAAAGTTTTAAAAGGCTTAAATCAAGCAAATTACGGGAGTCATCAATGTCAACCATTGAATCTATTTTACATGAATCACGCCGTTTTTCACCTTCTAAAGACTTTATCCAGCAAGCTAATGTCTCCGGTATGGATGCCTATCAAACATTATGTGATCAGGCTCAAACAGATTATCAATCATTCTGGGCACAGCAAGCCAGAGATCATTTAATTTGGCACAAGTCTTTTACACAAACCCTGGACGATAGCAATGCGCCTTTTTATGAGTGGTTCAGTGACGGCGAGTTAAATATTTCGTATAACTGCATTGATCGCCATTTAACAACCCAACCTGACAAAGATGCAATTATTTTTGAATCTGATGAAGGAGAAGTTATTCGTGTCACTTACCGGGATCTCCATCAACGTATCTGCAAACTGGCCAATGCTTTAAAAGCACTAAATATTCAAAAAAATGATCGCATCGTTATCTATATGCCAATGCGGATAGAAGCGGTTGTAGCCATGCAGGCTTGTGCACGGATAGGCGCAATTCATTCGGTCGTATTCGGCGGATTCTCTTCTAAAAGCTTGCATGAGCGCATTATTGACGCTGGCGCAAAAGCTGTCATTACTGCCGACGAACAAGTTCGCGGCGGCAAGCATCATGGACTCAAAACAACGGTTGATGAAGCTATCGGCATGGGTGGTGCTGAATCGGTCGAAACCATTGTTGTTTATCAACGTTCGGGCTCTCAAATTCCTTTTCAACCAGGACGTGACGTTTGGTGGCATGAAATTGTCGAAAAGGCCAGCACTGAATGTGAACCTGAATGGGTTAATGCCGAGCACCCCTTGTTTACGCTGTATACATCCGGCTCAACCGGCAAGCCCAAAGGCGTACAACATTCCAGTGCCGGCTATTTGTTAGGCGCCATGGTCAGCATGAAATGGGTTTTCGACTACAAACCATCAGATATCTTCTGGTGCACTGCCGATGTCGGCTGGATTACCGGACACAGTTATGTGACTTATGGACCTCTTGCCATGGGCGCCACACAAGTCATATTTGAGGGTATTCCGACATACCCGCATGCAGGACGATTCTGGGAAATTGTCGACAAACACAAAGTGACTACATTTTATACAGCACCCACAGCAATCCGTTCTCTGATCAAACTGGGCGCCGATCTGCCGGACAAATATAGCCTTTCTTCTTTACGCCTTCTGGGTTCAGTCGGCGAACCCATCAATCCTGAAGCATGGATGTGGTTCTATGAAAAAGTAGGTCACTCCCGTTGCCCAATCGTAGATACCTGGTGGCAAACCGAGACCGGCAGTCATATGATTGCACCGCTTCCGGGAGCCGCACCACTTAAACCAGGTTCTTGCACTTTACCGTTGCCCGGTATTTTTGCGGCCATCGTCGATGAAACAGGACGGGATGTAGAAAACGGTCAAGGTGGCTTTCTGGTCATCAAGAAACCGTTTCCATCTCAAATTAGAACACTGTGGGGCAATCCGGAACGATTCAAGAAAACTTATTTTCCTCAAGAAATAAATAATGGCGCCTATTATTTGGCAGGTGACTCGGCTCACCGCGATGAAGACGGATATTTCTGGATTATGGGACGTATTGATGATGTGCTTAATGTTTCCGGCCACCGACTGGGTACCATGGAAATTGAATCCGCACTTGTCGCCAACTCTTTAGTTGCTGAAGCCGCTGTTGTCGGGAAACCGCATGATATAAAGGGTGAGGCTGTTGTCGCTTTCGTTGTATTGAAAGGTGACTACCCCCAAGAAGGGGAAGAAAAAATAAAAATAATCAATGAATTACGGAACTGGGTAGCTCAAGAAATAGGGCCTATCGCAAAGCCGGAAGAAATACGGTTTGGAGAAAACTTGCCGAAAACACGATCCGGAAAAATTATGCGGCGCCTTCTCCGTGCATTGGCTAAAGGCGAAGAAATTACTCAGGATGTTTCGACACTTGAAAACCCGGCCATCTTGGATCAATTAAAACAATTAAACTAACAATCACCCAAAATTTCAAAACATGAATGCCTCTTCACTTATTACAGACTATCCTCACGGTATCTCTGCAATCGATGCCCAGTTTCATCGCCCCAAACGCGCCGCTATTCATCTCATCGTGGAAAACGGCAAAATGGCTCTTGTTGATACCGGCACAACGTTTTCTATTCCGGGTGTTGTCAGTGTACTTAACAAAAAGAATCTGTCGATTGAAGACGTCGAGTATATTATTCTCACGCACATTCACCTGGATCATGCCGGTGGCGCGAGCGAATGCATGCGCCTTTTCCCCAATGCAAAACTGGTTGTTCATCCACGTGGCGCTCGCCACATGGCCGATCCCGAAAAATTAATCGCGGGGGCAATCGCCGTCTATGGCGAAGCTGAATTTAAACGTGTCTATGGAGAAATAAATCCTATCGATAAAAACAGGATTATTGAGGCAACCGACGAAAGCAGAATTGATATCAACGGTAGGTCTCTATTGTTCCTCGATACCCCTGGGCACGCACGTCACCATAACTGTATTTATGATGAAAAAAGTAATGCTTTTTTCACAGGAGATACATTTGGTGTTTCATACCGTGAATTGGATGTCGATGGCATGGAGTTTGTTTTTCCGACCACCACTCCCGTTCAGTTCGACCCCAAAGCCGCGCATGCCTCGATTGACCGTATCATGCAATTTAATCCGGAATTTGCTTACCTGGCACATTACAGCCGTATAAGTCATTTGACGCAACATGCGGAATCCTTGCATGCGCTTATCGACATGCATGTCGACATAGCACAAAAAGCTCAGCACAGAACAAACACAAATAACGGTGATCGATTCAATGCAATCTGCTCTGAATTGAAAATACAGTTGTTAGAACGTATCAAAGCAAGCGGATGCCAAATGTCAGACGATAATATCGTAAACTTAATCAGTTCCGATATCAGACTCAACGCAATGGGCCTGAATCACTGGATAGATCAATAATGAATATTATGAAGTTTTACTAAAACTACTCAGATTTTTCTATAACTTCTGGATTCTGATCAGCCGTTGAGTCTATTCTTCCATTTGGCCACGCACTGAATGGAAATGGTTTTATTTCACTATTGAAAGACACATACTGAACAATCTGATAAATATACACGCTCAAGCCCAGAGAAAATTTAAGTACTTGCTCATTTGGTTTTTCTGAGATTAAGATCGTCACAAGTTGGAATAACGCCAGTCCGACAATAAGAAATTTGGAAACACTATAAATGACAATATAAAAGACCATGAAAAATACGCGCAACACCAATTTATTTTTCTGAAAAGTTTGCGCCATTTCCTTGATTTGTTTATCCATCACTTACACCGTCTATCTAATATCATACAAACACTATATCCAACGATTCACACTGCGTTTATACATTTCAAATTCATTGCCAAATTTATAAGCCAGTGATTTTTCTTCTGGAATAATTTGAAACAAATTCAAATAAGAAACAAATAAAATCACACAAAATATAGAGGCCAAATTAAGCAAATAAACGCCCCAACCTATCAAAATTAAAACTAAGCCACAATAGATCGGGTTGCGACTATACTGATAAAGGCCGGTTTTTATTAGTGTTGAAGCCAATTCCGGCTTCAGTGGATTTAATGTCGTATTATGTTTGTAAAAATGAACACTGCTTATACAAATGAGCAAAAAACCCAGGATTGCAATCAGTACAGGGATCAAATAATGAAGTTCATACGCCAAATTCAAAAAGGGGAAATATACCGCCATATACCACATGATTGCAACGAACAACATTAACACAACGACGGGAGGAATGATTACTGATGATCGCCTCATTTATGCATTGTCAATCATAAGCGCACAGATTTCCAGTATTTAGACTGCCAATAAACATTATCTAAGCGCGATATGGTAACACCTTTACGTTGAGAAACATGCAGGAATTTGTTTTTCTCCAGATAAATACCGACATGTTTCGATGTTGGGCCGGTTCTAAAAAATACCAAATCGCCTGCTTCCAATTCACGTTTTTGAATTTTAGTGCCCAGCTTCGATTGTTGCTTCGCCGTACGCGGTAAATAAACACCCAATTTTGATTGGTATGTCAGTTGAACAAATCCAGAACAGTCAACACCAACTTTACTTTGACCACCCAGACGATATCGCACGCCTTGCCACTCACGGTGTTGTTGATACAATTCATAAATTACAGAAGAAGCTTGTGTTTGGGTATTTTTTGTTAACGGTACCGATTTTAGCCGGTAATTTTGCATATTCTTATCCGACACAGATACACAGCCTGAAATCAGAAAAGCAAATAAAATACTCACCAAACCAATAGATATAGTTTTTGTTTGAGGCATGCGCTAAATTTGATCTATTAACAAATAATACAGCTATCATACCAAACTATTTAATAAAAATAAAACAATTCTAAACAGTTGGTTATGAATAAAACTTAATTTATTACTCTAGCACTCCTTCAACTTAGTATTTACGGATACAGTTAGCTTTTCAGTGTTACTGGCAAGGCAGGTCTTGCAGGCAATGGTCACTCCCTTGTCAAGAGACCTAACACCGCCAGTGACACTGAGAAGTTAACCCGCAGGGCGCTCACAAGATATCTCGTCACTACGTTGCAACACTTGCCAATGGAATATCCATTGCCTGCGTGCTGCGCCTTGTGACAAATTATCTTGTGAGCGCTGTATTCGCAAATATTAAGTTGACGGAGTGCTAGATTAAACCCGGATATGTTGCGCACCCATACCAGCCAATTTCGACAATACTTTACGGGCCATATCTCGCAATGAAACAATCTCATCAACTGCACCTACAGCCACCGCCTCCTTCGGCATTCCGTATACAACACAACTGGCCTCATCTTGTGCAAAAGTATAAGCACCAGCCTGATGCATCTCAAGCATCCCGGCAGCTCCATCTTTACCCATTCCGGTCAAGATTACACCGATAGCATTTTTACCGGCACAGTTAGCCGCAGAACGGAAGAGTACATCCACTGAAGGACGATGACGGCTTACCAATTCACCCTGATTCAATTCAGTCACATAATTCGCACCACTTCTTTTTAACAGCATATGTGAATGTCCCGGCGCTATATAAGCGTGACCGGGCATAACGCGTTCTCCGCCCTGCGCTTCATGAACTGATATTTTGCACAAGCTGTTTAAACGATTAGCAAATGATTTTGTAAATCCTTCCGGCATATGCTGCGTTATCAAAATACCCGGACAGGTTGCCGGCAACTGAATTAAAAAATCTTTGATTGCTTCCGTTCCACCTGTTGACGCACCCACAATAATGAGCTTCTCGGTTGAAAAGGCGGATCTTCCAATCGCTGATGGCAAGACAGCATCAACAGAAACGCTTTTCGTAACCGTTTTGTTAGGAACAATTCTTCTGACACGCGCTGAAAATGCAGCCCTGATTTTATTCGCTATTTCATCGCCATACTCTTTTAGAGCACTTGCAATACCAATCTTGGGTTTGGCCACAAAATCTACCGCACCAAGCTCAAGCGCTCGAAAAGTAATATCCGATCCCTTTTCCGTTAATGTAGACACCATGACAACCGGCATAGGCCGAAGACGCATTAAACGTTCGAGAAAATCCAGTCCGTCCATTTTGGGCATTTCGACATCCAGCGTTAACACATCCGGATTCATTTCACGAATCATCTCACGTGCCATCAATGGATCTGATGCGGCACCGATAACTGCCATATCGTGTTTACTGTTAATGATTTCTGTTAGCAATTTACGGATAAGCGCTGAATCATCGATGACCAGAACGTTAATTTTTTTCATGACAAACTCTATTCGTTAATCAAAGAGATGAATCAAGCAAAAAGTTCAACCACGTTACCTTTCTCTTGATTGGAAGATTTATTCAGTCTTCTGCTGTAATCTTTTTCACGCTGTTGAATGGTATTATTATGCAGTTTTTTAAGCTTCTTGACTAAAACTTTACTGGTTTTAGGGAAAAAATATACTTTGCGGGGATAAATATCGACTAGATCCTGCGCAACTATACGTATACCCTCGATTTTCAAAAATTGCTTAACAAATTCAGCATTACGCGGCCCAACATTGGCTTGCGTCATGCCACTGATCACATTCCCTCCGCCAAACACTTTGGCCTCCAGATTGGCTCGCCTGGCTCCCAGTTTTAATAATTGATTAATCAGAATCTCCATCGCATATGTACCATAACGCGCGGATGCATTCATTGGAGAATTTGCGTCTCCTCCTCCATCAGGTAACATGAAATGATTCATACCACCTATTCCGCTTTGATTATCGCGTATACAAGCTGCCACACAGGAACCGAGCACCGTCACAAGCAGCATATCTTTTGTGGTTACAAAGTATTCCCCAGGCAAAAGTTTTACCGCTTGTATATTAAAGCTTTTATCGAAATACAAATTTGTTGCGGTGTGTTTATCCATGAGTTCAATCATGCGGTTCCCTTGTTATTTTTTAGCCAATTCATAGACTGTCTTCTCACGCAATTTAAATAAATCGGCTGCATGCTGAAAACTTTCGGAGTGCCCCGCAAACAATAAACCGTCCGAGGCTAATAAAGGTACAAATTTTTGCAAAATTTTATACTGAGTTGGTTTATCAAAATAAATCATTACGTTGCGACAAAAAATTGCATCAAAAGGCCCACGAATTGACCAATTGTTATCCAACAAATTGAGTTGACGGAAAGTAATCATATTCTTAAGCTCTGGACGCACCATCGCATACCCGGCTTGCGCCCCTTTACCCTTCAAGAAAAACTTTCTCAATTTATCTTTCGGTAACTTTTCAAGTCTCTCAAGCGGATAAATGCCAGCTCTAGCTTTTGCCAAAACATTCGTATCCAAGTCAGTCGCCAAAATATGAATAGGTGGTGTATAGGTTTTGAATACATGTACCATTGACATCGCCATCGAATAAGGTTCTTCACCAGTAGAAGAAGCACTGCACCAAAGATGAATTTTTCCATTATTCCTGCGTTTCTCAACATGCCGTTCAAGCATTGGAAAATGATGCTGTTCGCGAAAAAAGGAGGTCAGATTCGTGGTTAAAGCATTTGTAAATGACTCCCATTCATGACTATTGCCATTTTCAAGCGAATCCAGGTATTCTTTAAAAGAAAGGTAACCCGTTGCACGAAGCCGCCTGGCCAGACGGCTGTATACCATGTTCTGTTTGCTTGATGAAAGCGAGATTCCTGCACGATTATAGATTAATTTTTTTACACGCTCAAAGTCATGAGCTGTAAACTTGTATTCTCGTACATCATCTTTTGAAATACTGTCAACTTCATAAATCTCGTTCATAGATAAGCGGCCTGAATTGATAGAATTGATTAAAAACTGAATCAATTAACGGCATTTATTGAAACGACTTTATGTACTCAAAGAAACCAAATATGCTTATTTCGATAGTATTCAAAGCCATTATTTTATATATAACGGAATCTTATATACTTGCTCGAACCAATAAATCACACATCTGAATCGCATTGAGAAATATTATTGATAATTTTGAAATTAATGTTTACATTTGTAGATGGTTATTAAAAAATAAATTATAAAATGATCATCAAGCAAAGTCCGGTTTGGATTGCTATTATCGTTTCATTTTTCCTGATAGTTATCGTTGCCATCCTGAGTCAGCAAGAACAATTGCGTTATCAGGAAGATCTGCGCGGGGATACTGTCAGCGAACTCAGCCAAGTACGTGCCCGCTTAGAACTGGAAGTTAACGCGAATCTCCATCTTACAAAAGGCGTTGTCAGTCTGGTAACAGCCTATCCCGATTTCACTGCTGAACAATTTACAAAAATCGGTAAGATTTTGTTACGCGGAAAAACCACCATCCGTAATATAGGACTAGCTCCGGATAATATACTCAATTACATCCACCCTATTGAAGGTAATGAAATGGCAATCGGATTGGTCTACCGTGATAATCCGATACAATGGCCTGTCGTTGAGCGCGCCATCCAATTACGAGAAACCTTGATCTCGGGGCCATTACAATTGGTAGAAGGCGATCTTGCTTTTTTGAGTTTAACGCCGATCTGGGTTGAATCCCCAGAAAATGAAAATAACGAAAAATACTGGGGTATGTCCAGTCTTGTTATCAACGCTGACACGCTTTATCAAAATGCCGGCATTATTCCATCTGAACTTGATATCAATCTTGCGATTCGCGGAGTTGATGGAACGGGGGCACAGGGCGATGTTTTTTATGGTAACCCGGCAATATTTGATGACAATCCTGTTCTCATGGACACCACATTGCCGAGTGGTTCCTGGCAATTAGGCGCAATTCCTAAAAATGGCTGGTCACAATCTTCACCTCATTATAAGCAATTATGGATTGGCGGCATTGCCATCTCATTAACGATCGGTTTACTGGTTTTTATATGGATAAACAATCAAATTCACCAACGCAATGCTTTAGCTAAAGCCAAACGCACAGCCGAAAGCGCCAACCATGCCAAGTCTGAATTTCTATCTCGTATGAGTCACGAATTACGCACGCCCTTAAACGCTATTTTAGGGTTTGGTCATTTACTCGAACTGAGTGCCAAACAATCAGCTGACAAGAAACAGTCACAATATGTCGACAAAATTTTGAACAGTGGCCATCATCTATTATCGTTAATCAATGAAGTCCTGGATCTGGCAAGAATAGATTCAGGTAATTTCCACCTTTCCATAGAAACAGTGTTGGTACCGGATTTAATCGAAGAATGCCTGACACTTTTCCAGCCGCTTGCTTTTGCACATGGCATATCACTTACCAGCACATGCAATACCCATCCGCTTATTCTAGTTAAAGCCGATAACCGAAAACTCAAACAAGCGTTGCTCAACCTCATCTCCAACGCGATAAAATATAATGTGGAAGGCGGTACGGTAACAATTTCATGCAATGATATGGCCAACGGCTTCGCCCGCGTTTCAATTGCTGACACGGGCATCGGTATTCCGGAAGAAAAACAGAACCTCATTTTTCAGCCTTTCAATCGTTTAGGCATTGAAGATAAACAGATACAGGGAACCGGTATCGGCTTAACCATCACCAAAAGTTTGGTTGAGACCATGAATGGCAAAATAGATTTTGAAAGCAAAACGGGGTCTGGTTGCATTTTCTGGATTGAGTTACCGTTAGCCGATAAAGAAGTCCAACAATCCCAAAAAACTGAAACACAAAACACTCGTTCATACAATCTTGGTGCAATAAATCTGGAAGCAAAAATCCTTTATATAGAAGACAACACATTCAATCAGGAATTGATGAAACAGATTATGGAACAATTTCCCGGGGTTCAACTTTTCGTAGAACCCAATGCTGAAATCGGTTTGATAACCGCAAAGCGGGAAAAACCTCAAGTTATTCTGATGGACATCAATTTGCCAGGCATGAGCGGCATACAAGCACTCGAAGCAATTCGCCTTACACAGGAATTAATTAATATACCGGTTATCGCTGTAAGTGCTGCCTCAATGCTAAGTGACATCGAAAAAGGGATCACGGCCGGATTTTATGCCTACATCACCAAACCGTTTAAACTGAAGGAATTGATTCAAACGATTGAACAGGCGTTGCATGCCAAATGACCTGAAATTCTATTCATTGCAATTTGTACTAACTGGTTTATGGCTGTTTCAAATGGCTACAGCAGCATATAGTTTCGGCTGGTCGACAACCGAGATACATTATCAATACGGTAAACTGAAGCAGCCATTTATACAACAAGAAAGCGGGACTTCGGTAATCACCATGCAACATGCCAGCGGTTGGCGATTTGGCGATAATTTTCTGTTTTTCGATACAATCATGCCGCATAACGGCAAAATGGATTATTATGGTGAATTTTACGGCAACCTGAGTCTCGGCAAAATTACCGGCGCTGACCTGGGCTTTGGCCCGATCAAGGATTTTGGTGTCTTGATGGGCGTCAACTGGGCACCCGAACCGGGCGTATTGAAATATCTGCCGGGTATGCGGATTACCTGGAATTTACCTGGATTCGCATTCCTGAATTCAGATTTCACCGCCTATATCGACTACAGCAATACCAAGGTAAAAGAAACCAACAGTTTTATGGTCGATGTGAATGGCCGGTTTCCTTTTGCATTACGAAATGCAAAATTCAGTATCGAAGGACATATCGAATATATCGGCGAACGCCAGAATCCTTTCGGCAAGGTAAAATCCTGGTTCTTTTATCAATTACAATTCCGCTACGATCTGGGCTACAACCTCTTCAAACGACCGGAGAAAGTATTTATCGGAACAGAATGGCAGTTCTGGGACCATAAATTGGGAACGAATGTCAACGAAAATGTATTCCAGGCTTTACTGGTCTGGCGGCTGTAAATTTTTACATCCTCCGATAATCAATTCATTTGATTCAATGCATGCTTAATTTGTGAAATTCGCGCTTCACGTACTTTGGCGTTGATAGCAGCAGGTAAAATCGAATCGTCAGCAATCTCATCCCTTAACGCCATTGCAATTGCTCCGGCATCAACGCTTTGCGCAGCATCTAATGCCCGCTCTAACCGCTCGACAGGTGGATAAGATCTTTCAACATACCCAGGACGGCCATGAAAATCGCTGGCACAGGCCTGTAGAAATTCCCGAAACCGGTCGGGTTTGCGGTAAGCATCCACTGCATGCAACAAATCAGCCGTCGTGGTCGCTTTCAGTTCTTCTGCACGATGCACCTTGCCATGAAACTGTGCAACCAGTACCGCAAGATTACGTTCATCTCTAGGCACCCGGATGCGTTCGCACAAATCCAATACCAATTGCGCACTGCGCTGTTCATGACCAATATGACGCGGCCATTCTTCCGGCAACGTTGTACCCTTACCGAGATCGTGCAATAAGGCTGCAAAACGGACCGGTAACGAATAGTTATTAGACGCTGCAAAATCAATAACCATCATGGTATGTACACCGGCATCAATTTCGGGATGCGCATGTGCCGGTTGCGGCACACCGAACAACACATCAACTTCCGGCAAAATACGCGACAATGCACCACATTCACGCAGCATGTAAAACATACGTGACGGTTTGTTTTCCATCAGACCGCGTGAAATCTCCTGCCAGACACGTTCCGGCACCAATGCCTCGACCTCACCGTTATGCACCATTTCACTCATCAACTCGAGTGTTTCCGGTGCAATTCGGAAGCTGAAACGCGCTGCAAACCGTGCGGTCCGGAGTATGCGCACCGGGTCTTCCGAAAACGCGGGACTGATATGGCGAAGAATACCCGCTTCCAAATCAGCCACACCATTAAATGGGTCAATGATATTGCCATCGCTATCCTTGGCGATGGCATTAATCGTCAAATCGCGGCGCACCAGGTCTTCCTGCAACGTGACTTCAGGGGCCGTAAAAATTTCGAACCCCTTGTAACCCAGCGATATTTTTCGCTCAGTCCGTGCCAATGCATATTGCTCTTTGGTAACGGGATGCAGAAAAACCGGAAAATCCTTGCCTACCGGGCGGTAACCCAGTTGTACCATTTCATCCGGTGTGCTGCCGACAACGACGTAATCATGATCTTTTACAGGCAGCCCTAACAGTTCATCGCGAACAGAGCCCCCTACGAGGAAAGTTTTCAACGTCAGTTTAATCTATAAAATTCTGGAATTATTTTACCAATAACACAATTGATTTTAATCCTATTGCACGGATTATTTTTTTCCAACAACACCTAAACGTTCTTTGAGTGTTGGAGCATTCTGCCCGTGTTCCAAGACATTAGCATAATAGACTGAATTTTTGAGCACTTTCTTCACATAATCGCGCGTTTCGCTGAAAGGAATCGTTTCGGCATAAATAGCACCTTCAAGAATTTGTTCTTCATCCCGCCAGCGCCTTGCACGGCCCGGTCCTGCGTTGTAAGCAGCAGATGCCAGTAAGGGTTGATCATCCAACGACGAAAACACATGCTTCAAGTAATAAGTTCCCAGCCGCAAATTTATATCAATTTGTGTCACGAGATTTTGCTGAAAATTGGCCATTCCCAGTTGCCTGGCAACCCATTTGGCAGTATCGGGCATGAGCTGCATGAGTCCTCTGGCACCCGCACTGGATGTAACGTTGACGAGAAACCGGCTTTCCTGACGAATAATGCCATAAACCCAGGCTTCATCAATATCTTGCTCTTTTGCAATGGCATGAAGCGCTTTGCGATGCGGCGTTGGGAAACGTAATCTGAAATCATGCTGTTCGGCTGTTCGGTTTGCGGTATTGATTGACCGGTCGTAATACCCATAGCGTTGCGCAATCTCAGCTGCCGCTAGAAATTGCCGGTCATTAAAATATCGAACGGTCCATACCCATTCCCGATACGCTTCAGTGCGCAAATCCATCCGGTAAAAAGCCAAGGTACGTTGAACACCGGGCATTTTTTCCATGGCAAGCACTTCTTCAGCGGTGACAGGAACAGAATCTTTTGCTGCCGTGAGTATGCTACCCAACTCTTCTTTGGCAAGCTGCCCGTAATAATTATGCGCTTTACTGAGCGGTATCAGAATCTTATTGGCATCACCCGTCAATCCTTTCTCTTTAAGCGCTCGCGCCCGCCAATATTGCCATGCACCATCTGCCTGCTCTTCGACGGACATGCGTTCTATGGTTTCCAGCACATTGTCCCAGTCACCGGCACGCAATGCAGCACGGACTTGCCATGTCAACAGCGTTTCGGTCATTGGATAAGTTGTTTTTATATTTTGTGCCGCCTTAAACCAGTCCAATGCACGTGAATCATGCCGCAATGCCGCACGATAACCAAGCCGGGCAAGAAAATACGATTGATCAGAGGGTGTTAAGGCATTCTTAACTTTCAACCATTTTGCCAATGCCGGGTTGGTATCCGTACTGAGTAAACGCAGCAATGCAAATAAAACAATTTCACGATCGGAACGCGTTTTGATTTTGGCATGGTTGGATTTGAGATAGCGCAACGGATTTTTTGCTGCGGCATCCAATTTATCCCGATTGAGCGTTTCGCTTGCCGGCAAACGGCGGCTGATATAATTGGCCATACCGGTTTTACCCGCTTCCAGCGCCAACCGTATTCGTGCCCAGCGGTCATCGACGGTTATCACATTTCGAGCGATCAGCGCATTGAAAACCGGCGTACAGCTGTCAGGCATGCTGTCTGCCGTGAACCACAGCTGACGTGCCTCGTTTTGCGCATCAGCATCATTTCTTTCGATCCGGTGCTGATAGGCGTAGCAGCGCAATTCGGTATCGGGGTTAACAAGCGGTTCAAATTCGCTTTCAAATAACACCCATTGTTGATTTTGTGCCAATAGTTTCAGCCATTCCGCACGTAATCGCTCGGCAACCAATGTATCGTCGTGACGCGCCAGGAAATCACGTATTGTGGAAACATCACTTGATCGCAAAAATAATCGATTCTGATAATAATCGATATATGGCGCTAAAGCATGATGTTGCAACAACTTGGCTTTCTCAGCCAGAAGGCTTGCGTTACCCGCCTGAAATGCTTTTCGCGCGACTAAAAACTCACTATCCAGCGTGGCTGGATCGGATTGACCGGCAAACAGGCCGGTGCAAAACATGGCTAGCAGGCCAACAATGATTATTTTTAAGAACAGGTGCATACAAACCAATCATATAAAAACTGAATGCACTGAAAAACCGATTCAGACCACTGATTTTTCCCAGTACGCTCACATCAGAACAAAAATACCGCGACCATGAGTAGCGTAATGCTGGCCACATTGCTCCACTATACTGGTCGCGGATATTTATAAAGCACTTAAGAGAGGCATTTACACCCGTTAATTATCGACACAATCAGGTCACACCTTGCCCCTGCATAGCGTCCGCCACTTTAACAAATCCGGCAATATTTGCGCCGTCAACATAATTAACACTGCCATCCGGTTTGGTACCATATTGCAAACAGGATCTATGAATCGCTTGCATGATTTCCAGCAATCGCGCGTCGACTTCCTCATGTGTCCAGGATAAACGCATCGCATGCTGACTCATTTCCAGTCCTGAAGTAGCAACACCACCGGCATTACTGGCTTTACCCGGTGCATACAATACGCCATTTTGATCAAAACATTCCACCGCCTCAGCCGTCGAAGGCATATTCGCACCCTCAGCAACACAGATAAGACCATTCTTGACCAATGCTTTTGCATCCTCCTCGCTGATTTCATTTTGTGTCGCGCAAGGCAAGGCAACATCAACCGGAACATGCCACGGTTTGGTATTGGGCAGGAACGTTGCATGGACACGTTTTGCATACTCATCCACACGACCATACAGATGATTTTTAACTTCAGACAATTCAGCAAGTTTTTCTGTCGTAAAACCGTCTTCATCCACAACAGTACCGCTGGAATCCGAAACCGTTACCACTTTCGCGCCCAGCGACATCGCTTTCTCGATAGCAAACTGTGCAACATTACCGGAACCCGAGATTGAAACACGCATACCATCAAACGAACGCCCGGTATGTTTGAGTACTTCCTGTGCAAAATAAACGGTACCGTATCCTGTCGCTTCCGGCCGTATCAACGAACCGCCAAAACTAAGGCCTTTACCGGTAAAAATACAGTCCGAACGATTCAGCAGTTTTTTCACCATACCGGCCATATAGCCCACTTCACGACCACCAACACCGATATCGCCTGCAGGCACGTCTGTATCCGAACCGACATGCCGGAACAATTCACTGGCATAGGCCTGACAAAAACGCATAATCTCACCTGGGCTTTTACCTTTCGGATCAAAATCTGCACCGCCCTTGCCACCGCCCATTGGCAAAGTGGTCAAAGCATTCTTAAACGTCTGTTCAAAAGCCAGAAATTTTAAAATCGAGAGATTAACCGAAGGGTGAAACCGCGTACCACCCTTGTAAGGGCCGATTGAAGAACTATGCTGAATGCGGTAACCGCGATTTACCTTGACTTCCCCATGATCATCCACCCAAGCAACCCTGAAAATAATGACACGCTCCGGCTCCACCAAACGATCAAGTACGCCATGTTCGGCGTAACGTGGATTTTCCATAATAAACGGCCACAGGCTATCCATCACCTCTTTTACTGCCTGTATGAATTCTGGTTGAACTGGATTACGTCCCGCGACATAGTCACAGAATTCCTGAAAACTTTTATATTTCATCTTTTCATTTCCCCGGTATAAGAAAGGTTATTTGTGAATGCCTAATTCTGCCAAATAAATTCATAACCTGCACAGCATTTTTATTAAAAAAAACAAAACTGACGGTTTTTTTTCAATTTTACCCGCGATTCATCAGTTATATGTTAGAACATGGAATTTTCAGGACACCCAATCAACACGGCAAGCAACAAACCATACTATCTGAACTGCATGGTTTTATTCAAAACCAACCAACGTAAACTGAAAAACAGCCGGATCGGTCAGCGACAGCACAACATTGTTCACGATCTTTGTTTCATTGATCATCACGGAAGGAATTGTCAATAAGCCTTCCTGCGCAGAAAATACCGCTCTGTTAGCGGGCGCAGTCGAAAGAGACTCAATACTGGCCGGATCAAGTTCGAACAATGTGCTGTTATCTGCGGGCACAAGATTCAATCGGACGTCAAAAAAACGGTTCTCGCCCGCCTCAACCGCAAAACTGACCGCACCGTCGTCAAAAACACCGGTAACATCGTGTATGTCTACACTGTTGATGACTACGAAGTTTTCAACTTCTGGAGTTTGTGTCACATCAAAATCAATTGTTGGTGTACTTGATAGCGCACCGCCAAAATTCACCCGCTGCAATACTGCAATCGCGTCGAATACCGTCATACCGTTATAAAGGACTTTGGCAAAAACGGTAAATCCTTCATTTTGAAAATCAAGGTTTGCCGAATTATCGGCGAGATTGACAAACCATTGACTGGTCGCGCTATTCGGATCGTTGCCAAGCTTGGCCATTGCGACAGTACCGCGGGTATTGGAAATACCAAATTCATTTTCAACCGGGTCAAAAGTATTGATAGCTGAAACTTTTGCACCGGTATCGCTATCGGCGACTGTGAATCCGCCGCCCTGAACAACAAACCCCGGTACGCTGCGATGAAAAATATTCTGAACATACGCGCCACTATCGACATAATCACGAAAGTTCGCAACCGTCTTGGGCGTTTGACGCTCGAACAGTTCCATACAGAAGTTACCCATGTTGGTATTGAAGCAGGCGACGGGGTTGGCTTGAACCAAAGATGAACACAAAAGCAGAAAGAAAATAATAAAAACTGATGAGTCATTTCGGAAAAAAGACATGGCTAACCTGTTGATTGTTTAAAATAGCTTATTATACGAAGAATATTATTTTAAGGTTGGTAATCATGAATGATTGCTATCATTGGACTAATCTTATGGAATTGCATCAACATGAAACATCCTACTCAAAACAGTTAATAAATACCTTGAAAAATCTCTTTAGAGACGCCCTTTATGCCAATGCATCAACCTGTTCTGATTTCACGGCAGCGCCTTTACGACATCCTTGATACTGCAAAGAATAGGGATTTAATCTGGATTCATGGGCCGCCTGGCTGCGGCAAATCAACACTTATTAGACACTATGTTACTGTTAAAGTATTGCCGCATATTTTGTTTCAACTGGATTAAAATTTTGAAGATACCAACCAATTCTTGTTTTTTTTATTAAAAAATCTGGGTGTTCCTGAAGAGAACATTTCCAGCAAGCGTGCAAGACTTTCAGATATCTGGGTTGTGCTGGAAAACAGTCTCAATAAAATTCTCGAAGTAACAAGGCAATACCCGTTGCTGATTTTTGATTTTGACCGGAATACCGGTACGGGAAAATTGGTTCAGGATGCTATCGCTCAAGTGCTGTCGATAGTTCGGAAACGGACACGGGTTTTTATTCTAAGCCGTAGCGAACCATCTGAAGTTTTTATACGAATCCATACCTATGGTGACTTGCTGAAGCTGGGTTGGGCGGAATTACGTTTAACGCAAGACGAAGCTCTGTCACTGGCTGAAGCATACCGAAGTAAAGACCCAGGTCATGATTTATCTGACGAAAAGGTTTTGCAGTTGCATGAAACGGCAGAAGGATGGATTACTGCACTGAAATTATTTCTGGAACAGTCGATGGCACATCCGCAGATGACTGCAGAATTGATTGTGGACAACACCAGGCCATTGATTGATGAATTTTTCAAAACAGAAATCATCGATACACTTGATTGTAAAGAACGACAGGTGTTGTCCGCCAGTGCATTATTGCCTTGTATAAAGCCGGATCAACTGAACACATGGCAATCGGTTCAAGATGCCGGAAAAATTCTGGGGCGACTGAAAAAAAGTGGTTTATTTTTAGAAAATGCTACAGCCGACCATAAAACGTTTCACATGCATTCGCTTTTCCAAAGTTTTTTGCGGCATTATGCCAGTGAAATTTTTACAGATGACCAGCAAAAAGTATTGTACAAACAAACTGCAGATTGGTATGCGCATGCCGGTGATAGCACTGTACTACCGTTGTTGTGGCATAAGGCGCAAGCCTGGGATGAATTAGTTCACTATATTCTGGAACAGTCTGCACAATGGGTAGCCCAAGGCCAGATGAACCGTTTGCTTGACTGGATTAATCGCTTACCGCAGCCCATAGTTTCACAACACCCCTGGTTGAATTATTGGAAAGGTATAAGCCTGTTAATGACAGATCCTGCTGGCGCCAGAGTATTTCTTGAACAGGCTTTTCTTTCATTCGACGGCAGCAATGACAGCATCGGGGTTTATTTAGCCTGGGGTGGAATTGCAGACAGTTTTAAAATCGAAAGTGGAGATTTTAAGCCGACCGATGAATGGATAGCCCGGTATGAAAGCCTGCGCGAGCGTTACCCAGAATTTTTATCACTGGAAGCACAGTTCTGCGCTTATAAGATTTTGTCACTGTTGTTGTTTCATAGGCCCACACATCCACAAATGCCCGTTTGGGCTGCTGGAGCACTAACTTTTTTGCATACCCATCTTGACCACCCGCAAAGCTTTATGCTGGGAATGGACTTAATGCCGTATTACACATTGATGGGGGACACTACCAGCGTTGAAATGATTTATTCATTGTTCAAACAACGCCAGAATGAACGCGATGCGAGTATAGCAGAACGTATTTACTGGTGCTGTCTGGAGGCGCATTACCACTGGTTCAAAGGTGAGCAGGCATTGGCGCTTGAGCGGGTTAATTACGGATTGAATCTGGGACAAAAACATCAGATTAAAATCTTTGAACCGTTGCTCTATTCCCAGGCTATTTATGCGTGCCTGGTTGTTGGTGAAATCGATCAGGCTGAAACTTTCCTGGCAAAAATCGCCGAACAAAGCAGCCATCTGGGTTATTTTGCGGGCAGCCATTACTATTTCCTAAGCAGTAAGATTAAACAGCAACGTGATGATCTTCACACCGCCCTGAAATATGCCAAATTATCGATAGAACTCGCTGAAAAAGCTGAAGCACCAACGGGCATTGTTCAGGCACGTACACAGGCAGCACATCTGCTGGCATGTCTTGGAAGTAGCGCGGAGTCCAATAAGCATCTGGAAATGGCAGAACAATTTGCTGAATCAATCCATTCCTTATCGATTACATTCCTTACCCTGGTGACACGCGCTTTGATTGCTTTCGAACATAACGATATTCAGTTTGGCAGGAAAGTGCTAGCTGATGCGTTGGAAATACGGCAGAAAATCGGCGGCATGGGTTTTGGCTACTGGGGACCAAAGCAACTGGTGCGTTTGTTTGCAGAAGCGCTCAAAGCGGGCTTGGAAATTGACTATGTCAAGCAGAGGATTCGTCAATACCGGTTACAACCCAGACTTGAGGATCAAATCGTAGAACAATGGCCGTGGCCGGTTAGAATTTATACCTTTGGCCGTCTCAGTGTAGTTATCAACGAGAAGCTCTTGCAATTTAATGGCAAAGGGCAGCGTAAGCCAATGGACTTATTGATCTATCTGCTTTCACGTGGTGGCCGCAGTGTCAACCAGGTCGAATTATGCGATGCCTTATGGCCCGATGCCGATGGAGATACCGCGTACCGATCCTTGATTACTACACTGCAACGGCTGCGCAAACTGCTCATTGAACCAAAAGCAGTGGAATTGACCAATGGATACTTGAGCCTGAATAACACTTATGTGTGGGTCGATGCCTGGACCTTTGAGCGATTGTTAAGCAATACAAACCAAAACCATAAATCCAATCAAATCCAGTCCACTCAATTAATAGAAGAAGCATTACGGCTCTATAAACGCCCATTCCTCGAAAAAATCGATGAATCATGGATTGTTCCGTTACGCGACAGGTTGCGAATCAAATACCGCCATCATTGTCTGGAACTTTGCCATCAACTTGAAATGCAACATGATACCACCAAGGCCACTGCAATCTATTTACAGGCCATCGGTGCCGATGAAACCAGCGACTTTTTTGCCGGGCAGTTGATCGATCACTATCGCAAAATTGGACGCGAAGATGAAATTGAAAATCTGCTCCAGCAATTAAAGTCACTGAAGACAAAAACACCGGAAGGCGATTAATATAGTTCTTTCCACACGCATTCCTTTTCCTTCCTATTCCCCTCCCCCATTCAACCACATTCTTTAAACTTTTTTTCACAAAAAAACAGCATTTCTTTCGTTTTGTTACCGATCTGTTACCACCCAAGATCGAAAATCGCATTATCACGTCAAGTTAATTTGTTTTGACTTAAGTGACCACATCATTTGATGATTGTTTAATGTTCATAAGGATACCAAGCCATGAATAAATTGAGTACAGAGACAATAGACCATACAAGCCAAAAGAAAAATACATTGAAATGTAACATCATTGCACTTTTATCAACCGGTATGATACTGGGTACTGGTGCTCCATTAGCAAATGCAGCAGGGAATGGCAACAGTCCGCAAGGCAAGCCTTTTGTAGAAATTGCTGGCCAGATCGTTGAAGTAAAAGGGTCAGTGAGTTCGTTGCAGGAGCAGATCGACCTTCTGGTAGCCCGTGTTGATACTATGGAAGACCGTGTAATAGCTAATGAAGATGCAATTTCAACATTACAAACTCAGAATAATACGCTTAATACGCTAATAGGGCAGGGCTTATCAGATATCGGAGCTATCCAGGCGGAAATTTTGACTCTCCAGCAAGCTAATCAAGACCTCTTGACTATGATTGCAGCTGGTCAAGGCGATATTGCAGCCCTTGAAGCTGAAGTCGCTGGCAACAAAGCATTGATTGCTTCATTAAGCAACTCGATTCTGCTGGTTGAAGGCGGCATGATTTCTCTCGAAACAAGCTTGCAATCTCAGATTGACAATAACACTATGTTGATTAATGCACTTCAGAATGAAGTGAATAACATTAATGATTTGTTGGCACTCAAGCAGAATTTGGTGAATGGAAGTTGTCCTAACAATTATGCAATTCAACAGATTCTGAGTGATGGTTCCGTGATTTGCGAAATGACGGGGTCTTCTATGAGTGGGCAGTTGCATAGTGTCGTTTCATATCAATATAAATATGTAGCTCCTAGTAATGTAACCGGTGTCTATGCCTATTGCCCTATCGGCTATATAGTGTCTGCCCGAAAACCCCGTATTCAACATCAATTTGCCTGTTTTTTGATCACTCCGTGGAAAGTGCAGTGAGATGATGCAATCAAAAACACCTTCGTTTACGTTTTGTGGGAAATGAAGGGCG
>JAGRFM010000198.1 GCA_020446045.1 Nitrosomonas sp. | reverse complement strand
GTTAGCTTTTCAGTGGTACTGGCAAGGCAGGGCTTGCAGGCAATGGTTATTCCCTTGTCAAAAGACCTAACACAGTCAGTGGCACTGAAAAGCTAACCCAGCGGGCACTCACAAGATATCCTGTCACCGTGTTGCAGCACTTGTCAATGGAACAACCTTCGCCGCTTACTGTACCTTGTGACAAAATATCTTGTGAGCGCTTGCTCGGAAATATTAAGTTGAATGAGTGCCGGTTTTGATTTGGGTAAGGCGCTGTTTAAGCGTTTCTGTTAGAATTCGGAGTAATCATAATAATATCTTTGTTTAATTAAATTTATATGGAAGAAACATCAATATTTCAGCAATATTTTTTATTGCGGATTGAAAATATATTTTTTGTAATCGCTGCTTTTGTCAGTGCGGCGATGTTGATTTGGCCGGCAATCACTAAACGCGGTACTAAAGAAATTGACACTAACAAGGCAATCGAATTGATAAATTATAAAGATGCCTTGATAGTGGATGTCCGGGATGACAGTGAATATGAAGAAGGACACCTGCCTAATTCAAAACACCTGCCGGCAGAGAAGATTGAAGAGCGTTGGGTCGAGATAACCAGGTTTAAGGATAAACCAATCGTCGTCATCTACAAGAGCGGAATACGTTCGAGCCATGCCAGCAGTGTGCTGCAAAAAAATGGTTTTACGCAGGTGCATAATCTGGTAGGCGGTATTGATGCGTGGAAACGTGCAAGCTTGCCAATCGTCAAGCGATAGTATTATGGCTAAAGTCGTTATGTACACAACAGGTTTTTGTCCTTATTGCAAAATGGCGGAGAACTTGTTGCATTCGAAAGGTGTTGAGCAAATTGACAAAATTCGTATTGACCTTGATCCGGAACAGCGGTTGGATATGATGGAAAAAACAGGTCGCAGGACGGTTCCGCAGATTTATATCGGTGATAGGTATATTGGAGGCTATGATGATCTGGCGCGGCTTGATCATCAGGGCGAACTGATGCCTTTGCTTGAGAAATAATCATTAGAATGTCAGCAAACTTAATAGACTAGACAATAAGGGAAAAGAATGAGCGAGCAACAGCAGCCGGCTTTTAATATCGAAAAAATTTACACCAAGGATTTATCTTTGGAGATTCCTCATGCGCCTGGGATTTTTCTGGATAGAGAAGCGCCGCAGGTGAACCTGCAACTCAATACCCAGAGTAATACGCTGGAGAAGGGATTGTATGAAGTTCAGGTTGTGGTAACCGTGACAGCCAAGATAAAAGAGAAAGTGATGTTTATTGTGGAAGCGCATCAGGCAGGTATTTTCCGCATACAACATGTCGATGAAAAAGATCTGAGTCCGGTACTGGGTATCGGCTGTCCGAATATACTGTTTCCTTACCTAAGAGAAACAATTTCAGATACGGTAACACGCGCCGGATTCCCGCCAGTAATTCTGAATCCGGTCAATTTTGAAGCGATATACCATCAAAATACACAACAATCGCAACCCGGAGCTGCCGAAACAAAACAATAAATCCCATTTTCTTCAATGGTTGCAATGGTTGAAAAGCATATTGCCGATAGTTATGAACGGGTTAAGAACTGGAGATTTGGATGAGCAGAAAAGGCAAAATTAAACGAACGGCTCTGATCGGCGTTTTTAATGTGTTATGGTTGATGTCGCATCATGTTATTGCCGACATTGATTATTATTCGATAGCTGAAAATGCGGTTGTAATGTACGATGCGCCGTCGACCAAATCGGGAAAGCTCTTTGTTGCAGGCGCTCAATTGCCTGTTGAAGCCGTTGTCAATGTTGAAGGGTGGTCAAAGGTACGGGATAGCAGCGGCAGCCTGGCTTGGGTCGAAAGAAGCATGTTAAGCCAGAAACGCTTTGTTATCGTCACTGTGCCAATGGCAAGTGTCTATCAGTTTGCGGATGATAATTCGACACTGATTTTTCAGGCTCAAGAGCATGTTGTCATGGAGTGGATAAATTCTGACACACCCGGATGGGTGCAGGTACGCCATAGGGATGGACAGTCTGGTTATGTGAAGTCCAATCAGGTCTGGGGTTCATGAAAATTGCCGTTTTGGGCGCTGGTGCATGGGGTACGGCGCTGGCGATTAATTTATCTGAGCGGCATCAGATTACCTTATGGACTAAATTTCCCGAGCACTTGGCAGAATTGGTTGCCAATCGTGTCAATTTAAGTTTTTTTCCTGGCTTTAATCTTCCTGAAACACTACAGCTTACCTTGTCGCTATCTGAGGCGTTGGAAACAGTGGATTTGGCTATTCTGGTGGTGCCTGTAGCCGCTTTGCGAGAGACATTGCGGGATGTCGCCGCAACAGGTATTCGCGTTCCGATAGTTTTAGGCTGTAAAGGATTCGAATCGGGGGCGGCAAAATTACCCCACCAGGTTGTTATGGAAGAATTAGCCGATGATTGGAGCTGCGGTGTCATATCGGGACCCAGTTTTGCAGAGGAAGTGGCGCAGGGTCTGCCGACAGCGCTGACATTGGCCTCGCCCGACGATGTTTTTAGTCGAAAAATAGCAGATCAACTGCATAGTAATACATTACGTATTTATACCAGCCCGGATATGACTGGCGTGGGAACCGGCGGTGCTGTTAAAAATGTTATTACGATTGCTGCGGGAATATCCGATGGTTTGGGGTTCGGGCATAATGCACGGGCAGCATTGATAACGCGTGGATTGATGGAAATGACGCGTCTGGGGCTGGCATTGGGTGGACGGATGGAAACATTTATGGGGTTGGCCGGCGTTGGCGATTTGATACTGACTTGTACCGGGGATTTGTCGAGAAACAGGCGTGTCGGATTGATGCTTGCGTCAGGTAAGATGTTGCCGGATATTCTAAATGAGTTAGGGCATGTTGCTGAAGGCGTGCATACTGCGCAGGCTGTTTTGTATCTGAGCAAGCAATTGAATGTCAGTATGCCAATAACAGAGACTGTTTGTAGTATTCTGCATGACGGCTTGCCTGCTCGTGATGCGGTTGAAATACTGCTCAGTCGCGAATCCAAAGCGGAAATCTATTAAAGATATCGTTTTATATGCGTAATAACGTGTTGTAGCGCAATTTGGTTTTTTTGAAATACCTTTAAATTTTTTTCAAGTTTTAATAATTGTCCTTGAATAAGTTGTTTTTAATCTATTGTTTTGTTTTCTCATGGAATAAAGTGTAAATCAGGCGTTTGGATAGATTTCTGTATTTGTCAATAAAAAGTTTATTTTGATGTAGGAATAGTGTAATCTCTTGACCTAGTACGGATGGCTTGATATAAGTGCGTTTGTGCAGTATTGCTTGTGATTTGATGACCAACATATTAAAAGGGGAATTCTATGAACAAATCCGAACTTATAGATGCAATTGCAAAGTCTGCGAATATTTCAAAAGCAACGGCGGGCAGTGCGCTGGATGGAACGATTTCTGCCATCACAGCTGCACTTAAAAAAAATGATACGGTCACATTGGTCGGGTTTGGCACATTCAAAGTTGGTAAAAGAGCAGCCCGAACCGGGCGCAATCCCCGTACGGGAGCAGAAATAAAAATTAAGGCAGCAAAGGTTCCTAAATTTAGTGCTGGTAAGGCGCTTAAAAATGCAGTAAACTAGCGCGCTTTAGGAAACTGGGTGCTTAGCTCAGCTGGTAGAGCGTCGCCCTTACAAGGCGAATGTCGGCGGTTCGATCCCGTCAGCACCCACCAGTTGAAAGGTAGAAAACCTTAGAGTATTTAGGAGTGGTAGTTCAGTTGGTTAGAATACCGGCCTGTCACGCCGGGGGTCGCGGGTTCGAGTCCCGTCCACTCCGCCAAATAACTGGATCTTAAAGTTCATTAATAAAATGTGGACTTTTGAACTTTAAGACCTAAATTTTTCATTCTAAATTCCTAATGCTGTGCCTTTCGACAATCCTTCGATTTTCCTTATCGTAGGTATTATCAGTATTTCCTGTTTTTCTCTATTCGGTTTATCCTGTTTCAGTCATTTTCATTGGGTTTATAGATCGTGTTTGATTTTGTTAATCGCAAGAAACGTATCGTACAAATAGTTTTGTTGTTGGCTGTATTGCCTTTTATGTTTTGGGGCGTGCAGTCCTACCGCAGTGATGGCAGTGAGAGTTATGTGGCCATTGTTGACGGTGAAGAAATTAAACGCCGGGAATTTGAGCAGGCTTTGCGAGATCGCCAGGCTCAAATGCGCCGCATGTTTGGTGGAAATATCGATGCTGCTTTGCTGGAAAGCTATGAAATTAAAGATTCAGTGCTGGAGCAGTTGATTAATCAACGTTTACTGTTTCGTGAGGCGGTCGGTAATGGATTCACAGTACTCGATTCGCAGTTGGTAAATGAAATCAGTCAGATTCCCGATTTTCAGGTTGATAATAAATTCTCCAAACAGCAGTATGAAACCATGTTAAGGAATGCCGGATTGAATCCGGTTACTTTTGAATCGCAAATTCGCCAAGAACTGCTATTGAAACAGTTAATGGATGGTTTTAGTGAAAACAGTCTGGTTTCAGATAAAGCCGCCAGTAAAATTTTGTATCTGAGCGAGGTGCAGCGCGAAATCAGTCAGAAGCAGTTTAAACCGGAAGATTTTCTGGATGAGGTTGAGCCGAGTGAAGAAGAAATTAACGAGTATTACAATGATCACGAGGCTTCATTCTATCTGCCGGAACGCGTTCGGGTTGAATATGTGGTGCTTTCGTTCGATGCGCTTGCTGAAAATGAACCGGTAAGTGAAGAGGCTGTGCTGAACTATTACGAAACACATCAGGAAGAATTCCGGCAGGCTGAAGAACGTAAAGCCAGCCATATTCTGGTATCTGTGGCGGCTGATGCCGATGCGGATGAGAAAGAACAGGTTCGAGAGAAAGCCGAAGATATACTGGAACAGGTTCAGCACGATCCTGATCGCTTCTCAGAACTGGCGGAAGAATTTTCAGATGATCCGGGTTCGGCAAGCCGAGGTGGTGATTTGGGTTTTTTTGGCCGTGGTGTAATGGTTAAGGCATTTGAAGAAGCCATTTTCGATATGCAGCCTGATGAGATTCGCGGTCTTGTCGAAACGGATTTTGGCTATCATATTATCCAGTTGGCCGAGATTAAGGAAGCCGTACCTGCAGATCTGGATGAAGTCCGTGGGCAGATAGAGCAAAAGCTGAAGATGGAAATGGTCAGCAGTATTTTTGGTGAAGCGGTGGAAGATTTCAGCAATACCGTTTATGAGCAAGGCGATAGTTTACAGCCCGTTGCGGAAAAGTTTGAATTGACTGTGCAGGAGAGTGATTGGATAACCCGGAGTTCGGCCGAACCGGCGATTTTGTCCAATTCGAATCTTTTGGCTGCGATTTTTGCGGATGACGCCAAGTTGGATAAACGTAATACAGACAGCATTGAAGTCGATTCGAATACCTTCGTGTCGGCGCGCGTTATTGAGCATCGGCCGGAAACATCGCAATCGTTATCGATTGTCAGAGATGAGATTGTCGAGCGGCTTAAAAAACAGCTTGCGTTAGAACAGGCCGTTAGTACGGGAGAAGAAAAACTGGCTGACCTGAAATCGGGAGACACGGATACGATTGACTGGGACGAACCGAAGCAGGTGTCGTACATTCAGTCGCAAGGCTTGGATCAAGAAACGGTTCGCGAAATTTTCAAAGCCGATGTCAGTGTGCTGCCTGCATATGTTGGTATTAAGACGCCACAGGGGGAGTATAATTTGATTCGAATCAGTGAAGTTGTAGAACCCAAAGCAATAGACGGCGATATGCGGACCAACTTCAACAGACAGTTGCAGCAGATGATGGCACAGGAAGAAACGTCGGCTTATCTGAACGGGTTAAGACAGCGTTATGATGTGATAATCAAACGGGATAGTTATTAAATCTGGAAGCAGGTATCTGTTCAGTTGGTTGATTCTTAACTGTTCAGATACCACATGAAAAAATTTTGCCGAAACGAAACTTCAATCAGGCAGGTCAAACGCTACCGTATTGAATCCGGCGTCAACATAGGTGATTTCTCCGGTAATACCGCTGGCGAGATCGCTGCAGAGAAAGGCGGCAGTATTGCCGACTTCATCAATCGTGACATTGCGCCGTAGCGGTGCGACTTTTTCGGTGTAACCCAGTAATTTCCCAAAACTTCCAATACCTGCTGCAGCCAGGGTTTTGATTGGTCCGGCGGAAATCGCATTGACGCGAATACCTTTCGGTCCTAGGCTGGAAGCCATAAAACGTACGTTAGCCTCCAGACTGGCTTTTGCCAGCCCCATCACATTGTAATTGGGCATAACGCGTACAGCCCCAAGGTAACTTAATGTCAGCAATGCAGCATTCCGGTTTTCCATAAGCGGTAATGCCGCTTTGGCGAGTGCTGCAAAACTGTATGCGCTGATATCATGCGCGATACGAAAAGCTTCGCGGTCGACGCTTTCCAAATAATCGCCAGTCAGTGCTTCGCGCGGTGCAAAAGCAATCGAATGAATGATGCAATCTAATCCATCCCAATGATTCTTCAGGCTCTCAAAACATTTTGTGATTTCTTCGTCGCTGGAGACATCGCAGGGAAACAGTAAATCACTTTCCAGTTCGGTTGCCAGCTTTTCAATTCTTCCACGTAGATCTTCAGTCTGATAAGTAAATGCAAGCGAGGCGCCTTCACGTTTCATTGCCTTGGCAATACCATAAGCGATCGAACGATTACTGAGTAGTCCGGTAATGAGAACGCGCTTGTTGTTGAGAAATCCCATAAAATTTCCTTGTAAAATATTCAATAATCGTGAATTATAGCCTAAGCGAATAGACTGTTGAATGCGAGCTGGCAGCAATGAGCCGGAAAATTAATCACAAAGGCCAGATATTCGAATTTTGACCGATAAACCCATTTTTAAGCCATGATCACAAAGGTTCGTGCAGTTGTTTTAATAGCATTAGCGTTACTGCTGTCAGTTCTTTTGGCCGGCTGCACTCAGACTGTCTGGAATAATCCTTATCCGGATACGGAAGCTGGGCAGAATATACTTTACAGTGTTTTTACCGAGCGTCCCAAACATCTTGATCCCGTTCAATCGTATAGCGCAAATGAAATTCAATTTACGGCGCAGATTTATCAGCCCCCATTGCAGTACCATTATTTGAAACGTCCTTATGCTTTAATTCCGGCAACTGTGGCCGAAATGCCGGTTATTACGTATTATGATGCGGATGGCCGGCTGTTGCCGGATGATGCGGAAGTAGAAACGATAGCCTATACACAATACAAAATTTCCATCAAACCGGGTATACGCTATCAACCGCATCCCGCATTTGTGAAAAATGAACAGGGTGATGGATTATATCACCGGCTAAACGAGCACGAGATATCAGCGATTCATACCTTATCGGATTTCAAGGAAACCGATACGCGTGAGCTGACAGCGCATGATTATGTCTATCAAATCAAACGGCTTGCGCATCCCAGATTGCATTCACCTATCTATGGATTGATGGCAGATTATATTGCGGGATTGCGTGAATATGCAGCTGATTTAAGAAGTGCGCAGCAGATGTTGCAAAATCATGAGGCTTTTCTGGATTTGCGTCAGTATCCGTTAGCCGGGGTTGAAGCGGTTGATGATTATACTTACCGAATAAAAATTAACGGAAAATATCCGCAGTTTATCTATTGGCTGGCGATGCCTTTTTTTTCGCCCATACCCTGGGAGGCCGATCTGTTTTATTCACAAAAAGGAATGAAACAAAAAAATATAACGCTGGACTGGTATCCGGTGGGTACGGGCCCCTATATGCTGACCGAGAATAACCCGAATTTGCGCATGGTGCTGGAAAGAAATCCCTATTTTTCCGGAGAATATTATCCGACTGAGGGGATGCTGGGTGATGCGGATAAAGGTTTGCTGGACGATGCCGGGAAACCGATACCTTTCATCGATAAAGTGGTTTATACGCGGGAAAGGGAAGGTATCCCGCGCTGGAATAAATTTTTGCAAGGCTATTATGATTCGTCCGGAATTGGCTCGGATAGTTTTGATCAGGCGGTACAATTGGTTGGGCAGGGGGATGCGACCGTTACTGAGGCAATGGCTGAACAAGGTATCCGGCTTGAAACTACTGTTGCTGTGTCTACTTATTATATCGGTTTTAATATGCTGGATGCGGTTGTGGGCGGAACAGGCGATTCGGCGCGTAAGCTCAGGCAGGCCATTTCAATTGCGGTTGATTATGAAGAATATATTTCCATTTTTGCCAATGGGAGAGGAATTCCGGCGCATAGCCCGATTGCACCGGGCGTGCCCGGATACCGTTCCGGTCAGCAAGGAATAAACCCGATTGTTTATGACTGGGTGGATGGTGAGTCGCGGCGTAAGTCGATACAGGTTGCCAGGAAATTACTGGCGGAGGCCGGTTATCCCAAGGGTATCGATGTTAAAACAGGGGCGCCATTGATACTGTATTTTGATGTTGTTGCACGCAGTACTGAAGATCGAGCCATGTTTGACTGGATGCGCAAGCAATTTCAGAAGCTGAATATTCAACTGGTCGTCAGAAGTACGGATTACAATCGTTTTCAGGATAAAATCCGCAAGGGGAATGCGCAGATATTCGAATGGGGTTGGCATGCCGATTATCCTGATCCGGAAAATTTTCTTTTCCTGTTGTATGGGCCGCAGCGTAAAGTAGGCAACAGCAGCGGCAGTTCGGCTAATAATGCAGCCAACTACGAAAACAGTGAGTACGATCAGTTGTTTGAGCAAATGAAAGATATGGAAGAAGGTATCCAACGGCAGGAAATTATCGATCGCATGATCGATATATTACGTTATGACGCGCCCTGGTTATGGGGTTATCATCCTAAAGAATATGGGCTTTATCATGCCTGGTTTAAGAATATCAAACCTAACCGCATATCAAATAACAATATGAAATATTATCGGATAGATGCGTCGTTAAGAGAACAAAAACGGCGCGAATGGAATGCGCCGGTTCTATGGCCAATCATGATGGTGTTTTTTGTTGTGGTGGGTGTCCTATATCCAGCGTTAATGGCTTATCTGCGGCATGAAAAAAGTGTGGCAATCAGAAAAAATAATAAGATAGTGTCAACTTCATAAAAGGAACCCTTGCAGTCATGCTGCGTTATATCATCCGGCGTATCTTATATGCTGTTCCGATACTGATCGGAGTCAATCTTCTGACATTTGCCCTGTTTTTTGTCGTGAATACACCTGACGATATGGCGCGAATGCAATTGGGCGTCAAATATGTGACGCCTGAAGCGATTGAGAATTGGAAAATGGAGCGCGGGTATGATAAGCCATTAGTGTTTAATGATGGTCAAGACGGGTTGCAAAAACTGACCGATACGATCTTTTTTGAGAAATCGGTTGCCATGTTCGTTTTCGATTTCGGACAATCGGATGAGGGACGTGATATTGGTTATGAAATCAAATCGCGTATGCTGCCCAGTCTTGCTATTGCTTTACCGGTATTTGTCCTGGGAATGATAACTTACATAACCTGCGCATTGATTATGGTATTTTTCAGGGCGACATACCTTGATTTCTGGGGTGTCGTTGTTTGTGTGGCGCTGATGTCGATTTCCAGCCTTTTTTATATCATCAGCGGGCAGTTTTTATTGAGTAAGCTATGGCATTTGGTCCCGATTTCGGGGTTTGGAACCGGTCTGGATGCAACAAAATTCCTGATTCTGCCTGTTATTATAGGTGTTATCAGCAGTGCGGGCGCGAATACGCGCTGGTATAGAACAATATTTCTGGAAGAAATGGGTAAAGAGTATGTGCGTACAGCGCGGGCCAAAGGATTGGGTGAGCATTTGGTATTGTTCAGGCATGTGCTTAAGAATGCCTTGATACCTATACTAACAGGGGCTGTTGTCGTCGTGCCGCTATTGTTCCTGGGCAGTCTGATTGTTGAATCGTTTTTTGGAATTCCAGGTTTGGGCAGTTACACCATCGATGCGATCAATTCGCAGGATTTTGCGGTTGTTAGAGCAATGGTGTTTCTGGGGTCAGTGCTTTATATCGTCGGTCTGATTCTGACAGATATTTCATATACACTGGTTGATCCCAGAATTCGATTGAGTTGACCATTTATACTGTATGTACAGCGGAGATTTTTAACCTAATTAATTTTGCCTAGTAATTTATCCATCGTTTTGGTGAATAAGTCATTGACTTATTGCTGCGATATATTCATAATCACCGGTTTCGTTTGGAGGGGTTCCCGAGCGGTCAAAGGGATCAGACTGTAAATCTGACGGCTCAGCCTTCGAAGGTTCGAATCCTTC
>JAGRFM010000197.1 GCA_020446045.1 Nitrosomonas sp. | reverse complement strand
CGCCCTTCATTTCCCACAAAACGTAAACGAAGGTGTTTTTGATTGCATCATCTCACTGCACTTTCCACGGAGTGATCAAAAAACAGGCAAATTGATGTTGAATACGGGGTTTTCGGGCAGACACTATTTAGCTTTTCCCGTTATTTTTCCCCAGGAATCCCGTAACGTCACAGCACGATTGAAAACCGGTTTTCCGGGACTGCTGTCAATGCGGTCCGCAACAAAATAGCCATTACGTTCGAATTGAAAATGCTGTTCCGCCTCAGCTTCGCACAACGCGGGTTCCACAAATGCCCGAATAACAGTCTTTGAATCCGGATTCAGTGATTGCTTATAATCCTTGCCGCCGCTGTCAGGATAAGGATCGCCAAATAAACGATCGTAAAGGCGCACTTCAGCCGATTGCGCATGCCTTGCTGAAAGCCAGTGAATATTACCCTTCACCTTACGGCTTGACGCACCTGCCGTACCGCTTTTGGTATCCGGATCATACGTGCAATGTAGCGCTTCGATTTCGCCTTGCGAATTTTTATCGATGCCGACGCATTTCACAAGATAAGCATAACGCAGCCGCACTTCAGCACCCGGGGCCAGACGAAAAAAGCCTTTAACCGGCTCTTCCATAAAGTCTTCCTGCTCGATGTAAAGTGTTTTTGAGAAAGGCACGCTACGCTTTCCCCAGTCCGGTTGTTGCGGATGATTAGGTGCAAAACAGTCTTCTTCCTGATCTTCCGGATAATTATCGATAATCAGTTTTAGCGGTTTAAGCACCGCTATGCGGCGCGGCGCAGCTTCATTCAAATCTTCACGCAGACAATCCTCCAGAATCCCCATATCAATCCAGGAATCTGCTTTACTGACACCGATACGTTCGGCAAACAGACGAATCGAACGCGGAGTGTAACCACGGCGGCGCACGCCCGCCAATGTACTCAAACGCGGATCGTCCCAGCCGTCAACCAGTTTGCTTTCCACCAGTTCGATCAACTTGCGCTTGCTCATCACGGTGTAGGTCAGATTCAACCGGGCGAATTCGATTTGTTGCGGATGACACGGCACTTTGTCCTGCAACTGATCCAATACCCAGTCATAAAGCGGCCGGTGGTCTTCAAATTCGAGCGTACACAATGAATGGGTAATTTTCTCCAGCGCATCCGAAATGCAATGCGTGTAATCGTACATGGGATAGATACACCATTGATCGCCGGTGCGTTGATGATGCACATGCCGGATACGGTAAATCACCGGGTCGCGCATATTGATGTTCGGCGATGCCATATCGATCCTGGCGCGCAGTACATGCGCACCATCGTGAAATTCACCGGCTTTCATGCGGCGGAACAGATCCAGGCTCTCGTCAACCGGACGGTCGCGGTAAGGGCTATTCTGCCCCGGACTCTTCAAAGTGCCACGCTGTTCACGAATGGCATCCGCGGATTGACTGTCGATATACGCTTTACCCTGGCTGATCAGGTATTCTGCAAAAGCATATAATTGATCGAAATAATCCGACGAATAATGCAAATGCGTACCCCAGTCGAAACCGAGCCATTTAACGTTATCACAGATGGCATCGACATATTCCTGCGCTTCCTTTTCCGGGTTGGTATCGTCAAAACGCAAGTGACAGACCCCCTGATATTCCTGTGCAATCCCGAAATTCAGACAAATACTCTTGGCATGGCCGATGTGCAGATAGCCATTCGGCTCCGGCGGGAAACGCGTCTCCACACGCCCCTGCCATTTTCCGGTGCGATTGTCTTCATTGATAATGCTGCGGATAAAATTGGAAACAACCGGTTCAGTTGATTTGTTTTCTGCGGATTTGTCTTTCAAGTTTGTCTCTCGGATAATGAGTCGGTTTTCACTGCACTTGCTTATGTGCGTTTAATCACCATAAATCGATAAACCCCTATGTTAACAGATGACCGATTTCAATGGGATGGGCAAACAATCAGGGTGAATTTGTTCTAAATCTAAGTCTTTGTTTTTCATGAGGTCGGTTTTTTGCTAAAACAACGTGTTTCCTATGTTTCGAAGGTAGAACAAATTAGCCCTGGCAAACAATAGTCGTAGTGAGAAATAACAGTCTTTACAACGTATAATAAAGTTTTACAAATAAAACCGCAGCAATCCGTTCACAATGACTATGACCTTTTCAACAAGGATCATTCGTTTAATCAGAAACATCCCATTTATCGTGGCAGCAGTAGGGTTAGGAGTAATGGGCAGCGCGCAGGCCGCTGATGACGTAAAAGAGGATTTTTTCACCTGGGCGGGCTTTGAAATGACAACCGGTATTCCGGCAGCTCACCCCGCACTCGAAAACTTCCGCTTCAAATTATTCATGCAGGGACGCTTCGGTGACAATTCCTCACATTTTTCGCAAGGTCTTATCCGCACGGGCGCGGGTTATGTAGTCAACGAAAAAATGACCGTATGGCTCGGTTACGATTGGGTGCCCACCAGCCGCCCGATAGCGCTGCGCCACCCGTTTAACGACCATGCTCTATGGCAGCAATTGTCACTGCAAGAGCGTTTTCCATTCGGTACAGTGATCAGCCGCACACGGTTTGAACAGCATTTTTTCGATATTCCGGGCAGCACCGATACCGCGCAACTGTTTCGCCAGATGGTCAAGCTCACCGCGCCGTTGCCAGAATTGTTGAACAGGCTTAATCCGCTGTCAACAAAACTCAGTTTAATCGTGTGGAACGAAATCTTCGCCAATATGAATTCAACCGATGCCGGTACGCGCAGCGGTTTCAACCAGAACCGGGCGTTTGTCGGCATCGGTTATCCGCTCAGCAAAGCCAAACTGCTCGAAATCGGTTACATGAACCAATACATCAACCGCCCCCACAATCCCCGCCCCGACCAGATGCTGCATGTTTTATCGGTTACGCTGTTGATGAATTTTTAGGACAACTGTTCGGTTGCCCATACCTGTATTCATAGTTTTGAAACTGTAGAATTACCCATATAGCGTGCGCAAAGACTCACACTACCAGTTTTTACTATACCTGCAGATCCAAACATTTGTATTCAATACCATGCCAGATCATTTGGAAAATTGTTTTACATCATTCTTCTTTGCTTTAAAATCTCCATTTATAAAATCTCTATAGTGTTTACACATTAACTTTCATGAATCATTCGCGTCCGGAAATCTTCATCAGTGCCGCGACCAGTGACCTTGGCAGCTGTCGGCAGTTGATCAAGGAAGCGCTGCTGACACTGCATTATGCACCCGTCGAGCAAACCAATTTCCCGCCTGATGCCAAGCGGGTGCAGGAGAAATTGCGCGAAAAAATCGCCGCCCGCCATGCTGTGATTCATGTCGCGGGTGTGGCTTATGGCACCGAGCCGGTCGAAAGCCAGACCGATAAACCTGATGCGCCACGCCGCAGTTTTACCCAAATGGAATACTAAATTACGTGTAAATTACAAAATAAATTAGATGGATTCAAGATAAGCCACCTAGTTTAAATAGGTTGGCTAAAATTTTTCCATTGGCCTTACGTGAATACCATTTTTAACCATTACAAGCCCAAGACACATGCCTACGATTGCAAAATACGCGCCAAACGCTTGAGTGGCACAATCTGCCAACATGCCCAAATAAAGGTGAAGGGGGCTCGCCTTTTTGTATTTTTCTGCGATTTCCATATCTACAATATCTGGCACCATAGCGGCAATAACTCCGGTAATACTGAGCATAATAATTAGAGGTGCAATATATTTGATAACAATTTTCATGACAGAAACAGTAATATTTTTAAGTTCGATCCATGAAGATATTTGTTTTTCTTGAACAAAGATAAAATTCAACCATGTATGTGACGATTTGAGATAATTTACAGAAAGTGCGATACCAATACCAAGTCCCGTGCCAGTTATGAGATAACACCATCCAAATTTTGTAGTAACAAAAAGTTCGTACCAAAATAAATCACTATAACGTTTAAACCCTTCACTATCAGACGATGTTATAATCCAGCCCATTTTAGCAAGTGCTTCCGGCGTATAAACACCAACAATTACGATAATAATAAAGATACTGCTGACAAATCCAACAAAAGCGCCAGTTGAGATAGCACCAGCGGGATTAAACATAGACCCCTGAAAATTCTCTTTTCCATAAACACTATAATAGGTTGTAATGCCAAGAACAATAAGACCGGCCCATATAACACCTGCGGTAGCACCATGAAATGCCCCCATCATTACACTTGCTTCCTGCTGAGAAACAGCCCAATTTAAAGACCCTGGTATGGACTTAAAAAAAGTTGCGGTTATAGAGGCAAACAAAATTGTTGGAATAACCAGGAAAGGAGCGATTACCAAGAATTCTTTAGCTCTAAAAATAGTAGACTGCCAATAAATTTTTTTCCCTAGGGTATTTTTTAGCTTTTTTATGGATGTATAGAATTCCGGCGACTTTCCGCGTTGGTCTGCAATCATCTGCATATAAGCGAGAGCAGTTTTGGCGGCTGTTGCAAAATCCTGTTTTTTCAAAAAATCTATAACTTTCTGATATAAGTTCGGGCGGTCTAGTATTGCCAAAGTTTTTGAGGCTTCTTGCCTAACGGATTCATCCAGATCAAAGACGGCAATTTCAACTAATTTATCCATAACTTCTTCAACAGGATCTTTGGCTAGAAGTGTTGCAATATTTTTACGAACACTTGCCTGATTATTATTCAAAGCTTCTACTATCACCTTTAACCTTATATCTGGATAGTCATTTTTTAGACGCGTTGACCATTCAAACATTTGTAATCCAGACCAAAGGCTAGATCTGAAAATAAATTCGGCTTCGTCAGTAAAAAGCTCTGAACCACCACTGAGCGGTTCGCATTCCGCTAGAATGTCACGATTTTCAGCAAAGTAGTTCTCTAGGCTATTATTGTTTTCTTCCATGTATCTTTTCATTGAGAACTCAAGTTTTTGCCTGATCTCTAAAAATTTCTTGGCTTCATTTAACCATTTATCATAACGTTCCCAACTTTTAAAAAGTGCTTCATGGGCAATTTTAAGAATATTGTTACCATCTTTATTCTTTTGGATAATAATCAGCCGAGATTCTAAATAACTTTCAATTACATCATTTATTGATTCATCTTTTGAAATTTCTGTGATATTAATGCTGCGACTTGTAAATTGTCCTTGATTATCAATTGTTGCAAGGGACCGAAATAACCTTGGGGTTACACTTTTTGCTTCATTCGACAATTTAGCAAAAATTTCTTCTGCTCTTTTTCCGATAGCACCTTCGATACCGCCAAGCAATTTATATTGCTCGAAACTCAATGTATTTTCTTTAGATCTTCGTTTAAAAAGTTCATTAAGTGTATATTCAACTAAGGGCAATGCTTCAGTATTTTGCATTGCATCGTTCAATATTCTAGTCGCCAAGGATTCTTTTGTTTTAGTATTTTCTTCAAACCTTAAGCCTGCAAGCATAGCTGGCTCGAGAATGATATCTCTTAAACTTGCTCTTTCCGGTGGAAGTACATCTATTTGTCCGGAATCTTTTTTTAATTCTGTTAAATCTTTAAACTGTTGTGTTTTATGATAGAAGTCACTTCTTAATGTAGCAATTACCCAGACCGAACCACATTCACATAATGTTTTAATTGCATGTAAAAACGCGTTAGCATCAGCTATTCCTATGACTGGATTTACAAATAATTCTTCTAACTGATCAATAAATAATATGAGTTTTACTTTCTCCGACTTTTCATTTTCCAGACGTTCTAAAACATTCAATAGACTCATTTTGCAGGCAAGTTCTGGATTTTTATAAAAACTAATCTCCAAATCTTTTGCCGAGAATGAATTATGAATTAATTCAGGTAATGCATTTTCTTCGCATAACGCCTTGGCTAAACCATCACAGAGATCATGAGGTGATTGATTTGGAGTCATTATTGCGACACGCCACTGAGAAACATCATCATCTAATTCATAATCCATTATTGTTGGAATTACTCCTGCTCGAACAAGTGAAGATTTGCCGCTTCCACTTGCTCCAACTAGCAACAAAAATGCTTTACCTTTTTCTGCCTGATTACGGAGGGCTTGTTGAATATCACAAATTTCCTGATTTCGGCCACGAAATATTTTGGCATGATTTATTTCGAATACTTCAAGCCCGCGATAAGGTGAGCCAAGTTCATTAAAGTTCCATATTTGATCAGAACTATTTGTGAATTTGTCTAAAATATCTTTTAAATGTACCCTGAGGCGATCAGAAAAAGTGTGTGGACGGTCATATTCATGAAATGCACGCCTATATGATCCTGTTTCAGCATCATAGAAGTATTCCTGAATAAAATTTTTAAGTAATTCCTTTTGTTTCATATCCTCCATACATTGATCTTTATTTTCACTTTTACGTTCTAAGTTTTTATAAAAACCCTTATCGTCATCACGGATATAAACAAGGATTTTGGGGCGCTCTTTATTCGACTGCATATATGCTTTGAGCATAAGATCTAGTTCATATTCTGTCCCGGAAAGATAGCTTGATCCATCCTCTTTAGTGTATGTAGAGTCTAATGGTGTGCCGAGGCGAGACCATAGTATGAAAATTGCAATATCAATACCTTTGTCGATAGATAAAATTGGATCAATACCCTTTTGAAAGGACTCACCTACATGTAATGGTAAGTCTTCCCAAAAGACAGGCGATAGTATTAACTTCTCGGCATAATCATCCTGCAATCTTTCAATTACACTCTGAGCTTTTTTTCTTTCATCTCTGACATCATTAGGTGATGAAATAAAAATCCGGATTGTTTTTATCACTAGCTCTCCCCTCAAGTACCATTAACTGTTTGTTGTTTTGATGATTCTCTAGTGCAATCTACATTTCTACTCTGTTTAAAAAGTTAAAAAAGGTGCACATGTTTAGTTTTAAATCTATATTGACTGCCTTGAAGATATTTTTTCGACGACGTGTTAAGCATTTGCGATTAATTTTTAGCGCGATATCTTTCAAATACCGAATCTAATTTTTTCATATCTGCAGAAAAAAAATTGAAGGTTTTGGCTGCCAGTGTATATGCTCCTTCAATCAGTTTAGCCCTATTCATTGTAATTTTGCTAACTATAAGTTCGGATTTGGCTGGACAAATAGTCGCAATATTTACACCATCAATTGTTTTTTCTCCTATGGCCAGTTTCCTATTTTCGTTATTAAGGCCATGTAAACTTTCATAGGAGTCCATCAAGTGTGGATATTTACGAGTCATTGATAGGTAATATATTAGTTTCTCAATTTGACTTGGTGGGTCAGATATATGCTCTTTATCTTTCGTTAGTAGAATCAAAATATCGGTACACCCTCTATCGATCGCTTGTCTCACGGGCAATACATCAGATGCGCCCCCGTCAATATATTTTCTGCCATCAAGTTCTACTGTACGGTTGTAGAGAATTGGTAGAGCGCTCGATGCCTTTAGTATCTTAGAAACTGGATCAGGCCATGTTTTAGTATCAATCAGCCGATTTCTACCAGTCTCAACATCAGTTACTGAAAGATACAAATGTGTATTGCTTTTTCGAATTGCGGCTTCGTTTAAAGTTTTTACATGCGGCACTATATAATCGTATACATATTCAACATCAAGTATCTTCGTCAACCGGAAAGGATTAAAAAATTTGCTGTTGTTAATGTAATCAAAATAAACGGTAATTCCCAGTTCGCCTTGCCCTGATACAAAATATGCTGCATTGACTGCTCCAGCGGATGTGGCGTAGATTTCGTCAAAGCAATTTCGAAACCCCAACAAATCAACTGCTAATAAACTTCCTGCAGACAAAACGCCTCTCATTCCACCGCCCTCGACAACTAAGGCTAATTTTCGAGGTTTCTCGTTAAAGAGCTTTTTGTGTTTGTCTAAACGATTCTTAAGAAGATCAATTACTTTTTCCGGATTATGGCCATACAATTTAGTCATGAGATTAAATATTATTTTTTGTTTTTTTCACTATAGCACCATTATTTTGATTCAGAAAAAAACAAGCACTTATTATAAAAATCCGTAACAATATGAAGCTACCCCAATTCCGATTCCTTGACTTCATAAATCTCTAGCCAGTCGGTTGTTTCTCTGATTGTAACGGTAGCGATTTCGTTTAAGGTCGCGGCCATTTGACGAGATGTTTGAGCGGTTTTCAATCGTTTCCGCTGACAGATTAGTGCAGCGCGCATGGTGAGCGAACGTTGCGCCGAGATGTCGAACTCGGCATGGTTACGGATGGCGTAGGCGGTGGTGGCAAGCATGGGCAAAACGGCGGCCAGCCATGCGAATAAAATGGCGATGAAACCATGCGCAATTTCTGAGTGATTGAACACACCCAGACTGAGCAGGGCTAATTTCACGATGACGATAAACGCTGTGGCGAAAAATATGCGAAAGCTTAAGCGCCCAAGATTTCTTCCCAGGACGCGCATGGCGGCATCATTGTAGGTGTGATAATGAATTTGCCCGTTGAGCCAACTCGTCTTGATGAAATCACTGATGCCATCCTTGCAATCGGCATCCAGGCGGCAGGCGTTAAAACCCGACCAGCGATTGATTGTTTCGGTGTAGATGTATAACCAGCTGCGCCCCACTGCGCTGTGACCGATCACTTCCCGGTTCAGATATTCTTCGGTATCACGAAAGTTGCTGATCGCATATGGCCTGCCCAGTAATGACAGATACCGCATCGGCCGCAGAAATTCGGCCAGACAGCGGTATTCCAACCAGCGGTCGTGATATTTTTCCCGATGATCTTTCCAGTAATATCCAAAAATTGCAGCGAGCAATCCGAGTTCAGTCATTACGAAAATGATTGCGCCCCATTCTCCCCAATACTTTGATATAACCAGCGCAGAAACTGCTGCAATCAGAGCCAGCGCACCGAATAAATAGATTAATACAAAGGTGCTGCGATGGATGCTGGCATAATAATTGGCCAGCCGATCGGCGCGCAGATAGGCCGCAAAATAACGGTTCAGGCTTGGCCGGGTAAAATGATGTGCGATGTTATCCGGTGTCCCGGATGCCACCGTTTCAGTGTCTCTTTCTTTAAAACGGCTTAATTCTTTTTGTATCCCTTTGGGTGTTGCAATAATCTGTTTTAAAAAATCAAACGATTCAGCTTTTTTGTCTGGATACCTTTTTAAGAGTTCGATCGGGCCGGTATTATCAAAATCCGGGTGATCGGTTGTGAAATGCAGATTTTCTTCAGATTGATATTGTTTGAAACGATCCAGGATTTTTTGTTTACGTGATTCTTTGGCTTTTTCATCTGACTCATCCTGATCCAATACCTCGGTGAATAACAGCACCCGGCGCAACTCTTTTGCTAACAAATCTTCGGTGTAATCGGCAGCACAAGGGGGTTGGCCAAATCGTATTGAGCAATGACACCGAATTGGCGTATCGGGTTCCGTGGAAATATGAATCACCGGAATGCCGCTTTGTTTGGCAGTTCTTACGGCGGCTGCGGTGCCTTTGTCCTCGGTGTCATCGCCATCGTACACGGCGATCAGAATATCGCTGTGTTCAACCAGCAGGCGGCTGCAGTTGTTGTAGGCTTCATCGCAGTTGGCCGTATCGCCATCGAGTTCAATGACTTGCGCATCCGGGCGGCCGTAACCGATGCGGTTTAGAATCTCATTAAATTCGGTGACAGTGCCATTTTGACGATCGATGACGCTTTTTTCGGGCACAAAATCCTGCTCAAAATCTTCTTTCAAGAATGGCAGAATGCCTGCCAGCTCGAGTTTAATACCCTCAAATACAGTAAGTTCTGGGTCGACACATAACCGGTCGGCGCCTTCCGCGAGCGAGGAAATGATGCGAATGATCGCCGTTTCATAGGCATAAATGTGTTTTGCCACTTCTTCCTGAGCAATGTCCTGAACGGTCTGGCCGATTGCTTTATACACTGCATCGATTTCGGCGCGCAAGCGTAGCAATTCGGTCTCGGGCAATTCCCGGTGCCCCGCCACGCCGATACGCAGCGTCATCGGCGCGAGCGGACTGGAAACCATTTTTTCATAAACGCTGACTTCTAATTGATCATTCATGGCAATTTACCTGATCGAAATAGTGCTTTGTGCTGTTTTGTCCGTACTTTATAGCTTTGCGGATTGGGGTGAACATGTGAACCTCAACAAAATTGTCGCATTTTTTATCCATCCATGTTGGGGTTCGTAAACTCACCCCAACCTACCGGGTTTTGATTGTTCTTCAATCCACCGCAGCAATTGCGGGATGTTCGCTACCGCGTCGCGGTCTTTCTGGCGCTCGTGTTCCGGTAAATCATTCCACGGAACCAGTGCGGGCGACAGGCGTCTTGCGGTGTCTTTCTCGCCTGTGGTCCGTTGCCAGCCATCGAGCAGTTTTTCGGCCATCCAGCGGTCATGCTCCATGTGCGCAAGACGTTCGCATGCTTTTGGATCCTGCAAAGCGTGTTCAATCTGTTCAGGCGTGTATTGGATTGACCCGGTAAGGATATGGCATTTGATCTGCAAGTGGTCGGCCTGGTTGCGGTTAGCGTCTTTCAGCGTTTCGGGCAGTTCGGCCCAGTTAATCAGCGAAGTATTGTTTCCGGGCGTATCACCCGCATCTATTTGCGATGCGACATAGTGATTGTGAATCAGCATGGCGAGCTGGTCTTGCGTGGTGTTAAACAGCTCATCGAAGCTGAAAATGTCATCCAGTGGGTAAACAAATTTGAAGTGTGTGTGTGATGCGCATAAGGATTCAATACGTCTTGCCAGAACGGTATCTGAGAACTGGCATATGATTGCCGGGCAGTTTAAGGGCAAGCGTGCCAGTGCTTTTGTCCAAATCAATGTTGCTTCAGTATCGGCTGCACAGACATAAATCATATCCGGATTAGAGCTGTTGATCAGTTTCTGCGTGGTTTGCGCGCTCAAGAAACTGAGTTCAATGTCTTTCGCCGTGATTGACATGATGTCAGACAAAATGGGATGCCGCATGCTGAGCCACTCAAGCCTCGATTCAGCCTGTGGGCCAGCCATTGTGACATGGATGGGTTGAGGTGTGCCGTAATGACCCAGCCTGGCGAGCCGTAACATCAAATCATCGGAGAAATCATGATTACCAAGCAGCAGGATTCTGATTTCACGCATCTTTGAAACAGCATTGATCAGCACCCTATCCGGACCATGCTGTGCGAGCAACCAGCGCGCCGCCATTTGCCGCATGTTGATCACGCGTGCAGAAAAATTTGTGTAATCCTTTGAAAAAACCACATCATCATAAAGTATAGCGGCCAGTTCATTGCTTTGCACCTGCGCAATGCATGTTAATAACGGTGTGTCAGGATGCGTTTGTTTCAGTTGAAAGGCCTGATAAACAATCTCGCTATTGGCGGCATCATCTTCAGTGAGCGCGAGCAGGTAGCCTGCCTGCATTACATTTGCCTGAATCAGGTTTTGACTGTCCCTGGCATTGCCGGTGATCACGGCGACACCCTGATTGCGCGCCCAGCCCAGGTGTACATTGAGTGGATTGGGTTCGATGACCACTGTGGGAATGCCTTTGGCGACCAGAGCCTGAACCACCGTCCAGCCATAGCCATCCTCTGCTTCCTGTCCACCAAGACCACAGACCACGGCATGGTGTTTTAACCGCCGTAACCGCAGCAACGCCAACCGGTCACGCAGCATTAGCATCAGGGTTCTAACAGCAGCGTAGCTTAACAGCAACGGCGCCAACCAGCGCGCCACATCAAGCTGCAAGGGAATATTGCCCGTTTGTGCAGAAAAGCCAAGAGTAAACAGCCCCAAGGTTTTATAAAGTAGGCTGGAAAATGACTCATAGGGATACAAACTTGCGTAGCCGTTAAACCCGAGTCCAACCGTCAGCGTGGCGCACAAACCAATTCCCCACCATTCCAGCCATGAAATGGAGACATAATTGACAAGTTGATTTGATTTAATTAGTGAAATATTTTTTAACAGTTAGATACTCGTTATATAAGTATAATGACAATATTGTAGATAGAAATTCGATTTCTCCCTTTATATTGAAGCATAAGCCTTTATCTGTTTCAGGGAATTTGCCATCTAGCTTTGTAAATACCCTATCACATATACCGTATGCTAAAACTGCCTCGCCGTTTACTCCATAAAAGGAAAGTTCCGAAATATTTCTATGCTCGTCATGATTTAAGATAATTGTTGCCACCCCATAACTATTTAAAATTGGCATTCCATCTATATCAAAAATTGCAACTTGTTTAATTCTTTTTCTTTGATCATAACTTAATGTGATCTTCGCGTAACCATCTCGATATAGCATAGGTTTACCTGTAATACCAAAATACGCAAATTCAGTTATATTTCCACGCTTATCGTAAGACCGAGTGGTTTTTGCATAACCATCTCGATGAAGTATTGGTTTGCCGTCTACACCAAAATATGATTCTTCGATTACATGTCCAAATTGGTCATGAGCCTTTGTAATTTTTGCATAACCATCTCGATGAAGTATTGG
>JAGRFM010000196.1 GCA_020446045.1 Nitrosomonas sp. | reverse complement strand
GTGTCACCCGGTGCAACCGGTGTACCCGTAATCAGCCTGGAAGCCGGGGATGCGGTTGTCGCTGCATTCATCCACGCATTTTCACTGGCATTGATTGGCGTCATTATTGCACTGCTAGTTTTGCTCAGAAACATTAAATCAACCGTGCTGGTGCTGGTGCCATTATTGCTGGCGGCGTTGTTTACCGGCGCCAGTACTGTTTTACTCGATATACCCTTTAATTTCGCCAATGTGATTGCGTTACCACTTATACTTGGCATCGGTATCGATTGCAGTGTACATATGGTTCACAGAAGCCGCAACACCGGAATCGCTTATGAAAATCTGTTAACCACCAGTACTGCACGCGCCATTTTTTATAGCGCATTAACGACCATGGCCGGATTCGGCAGTCTGATCTTTTCGCAGCATCAAGGCACCGCCAGCATGGGGTTATTGCTGCTTGCCGGTGTCGTCCTGACACTCATTTGTGTATTGGTCATATTACCAGCCTTGCTTCAAAGTTCGAAAACAAACAGCCAGGCACCGGTCTGAACACCGCAACGTCTTCAGGGATGATGACCGCAAACGGGCAGCAGGCAAAGGCTTCAAAAAAATAAAAATCCGCCGAAGCGGATTGGATGTGGGGCCAGTTGTTTATTTTTATGCGCGCGTTCCGGATTTGGCTCTGGATACCATATCTTTAACGAATGGCGTCATATTTACAGGAATAAGTTTGATGTCTTTATGGGTGTTTTGAAAAACCCTGAATACTTCATCAGAAAAAGGTTGACCGATTTCTTCTACACCGGAAAAGTCGAGTATTACTGTTTTGAATTTTTCAAAACGGAAAATCAGTCTTTTGGCCTGTGATCTTGAGACAAGCTTCTCGCCTTCATACTGTCCAAGCCTGACAGGAACAATTGTTTTGGCGAATGTATATTCTTCCGGGACGGCGAATTTGTCGAATATTTCTTTTGTGGTGCGTTTGCTATCGTTCATTAAACGCATAACAACAAGTGTTCCTGGGGAGGTTTTTGGCCGCTCTATAAGTCTGTCATCCCAGCCATGATCATGCATAAAATGCAAGCTGCCGGAACGGATATCAAACAAGTCAAACACTTTGCTGGAGAAAAAAATCCCTTCCCCGGAATGGTTTTCCGGGTCAGTGGTAAATTTCCCTTTTGCAAGTTCAAGAATGGCTTCTCTTGGGTCGTAAAGATCAAGCGCATTTTGGATTTTATTGAATATACCCTCTCCGTCATCGGCGACCCATGCCTCGGTATATAATGCGTTACGTATTATCCAGATGGATATTTTTCTGGCGTTTGAATGGTCAATTGCATTGTTGACCATTTCGGTAAATCCGTAGCGCCAAATATCCCTGACATTCTCGGGGAAATTTGCGGCAATAGGGGCAAACATGGATCGCCAGACGCGATCCTCTGCCAGCCCTTCTCTGTCATACTCCTGGTGTTGGCGATCCAGTTCTGTCAGAAAGTATTCAACGCCTCTGCCAACGCCGTGTCTGCTAATTAATCTGCTGGATACGGCCTTCTTGAGCCGCGCGCTAGCTGCCTGCCTTGATATTCCAAGCTTGTCTGCCAGTCTGATAGAAACATTTTTCCCGTTCTCTGAGACGAGCGTTAAAAGAATCTTAATATTTTCATTATTCTTCATAAAGGCGGTAATGAATAATCCTAAAAACCTCAGTTGACCGTTACAAAAAGAACAAACGTGATGAATAAAAATATAATTTTCAGAGAAAATCCGTAACCTGAATGGTGAGCAACACTACGCTATTTATAGCACATTGTTTTTAATTTTTGTGGTGTTGCAATTCGTTGTAATAACTGGCTATTACTCCTCATTACATCTTGCTAAAAATAAAAAACAAAGCACTCTAAACACCATCCAACCGATGGTTTTTAGGATAATAGCTAGATTGATTTATAATCCCGCATTTAATTGTAAAGCATTTACACGATAAACGTAAAGTATCTTTCTGTTATTTGTAAAGTACAATTGATATTGTTGAATCTGGAGTTTGGGAAAACATCAGGAATGATATGCTTGTTGTGTAAGGAAACACGCGCTTCTTCGCTTATCCGGCTATGTGATCAAGTAGTCAAGTGGAATGAACTACTCGCTAAACATTACTGCCTGCGTTCAAATACCGCAGCAAAGAAGCCGTCTGTCTGATGTTTGGCAGGAGACAGTTGCAGAAACTTTCCGGTATCGGCAACGATACTTTGCTCAACCAACAGTTCTGCACAACTCAAACTTTCGAAATCGGTATTGCTAACCAGAAATTCGTCGACGACCTGCTGATTTTCTTCGGGTAAAAAACTGCAGGTCGCGTAAACCAGACGCCCGCCGGGTTTAACCAGACCAGCCGCGGCGTTAAGTATCGAAATTTGTTTGGCTTTCAACTCGTCAATACTGCTTTCCGATTGACGCCATTTCAAATCCGGGTTACGCCGCAATGTTCCCAATCCACTGCAAGGCGCATCGACAAGCACGCGATCGATTTTGCCCTGCAGTCTCCTGATCTTAATATCATTTTCATTGGCAATACGCTGAATATGCACATTGGACAACCCGGAGCGTTTCAACCGCGGTTTCAAATTATTCAGTCTTTTTTCAGACGTATCAAAAGCGTACAACCGCCCCTTCGATTGCATCAACGCACCCATCAATAACGTCTTTCCACCAGCACCTGCACAAAAATCCACCACCATTTCGCCGCGTTTCGGCGTCATCAAATAACCCAGTAACTGGCTACCTTCATCCTGAACCTCGATTTTCCCTTCAAGAAACAATGAGTGACGGTTGATTGCCATTTTTTCACGCATCCGTATACCACAAGGAGAAAAAGCCATGGCTTCCGCCTGAAAACCGTCTTTTGCCAGCATTTCAAGTACCTGCGTGCGTTTTGCCAGCAACGTATTCACACGTAAATCCAACGGCGCACTTTGCTGCAATGAAATACCCAGCTTGAGAATTTCCGCATCCGTCATCACCGGTCTTAATCTTTTCACCAGCCAATCCGGAAATTCAGCCTGTAGCGGCAATGACAGTGTCTCCCGCTTTACCGCCTTAACAGTTTTCAGCCATTCACTTTCGGATTTTTTAATCCAGTTCGATAGCTCACGCAGATTGACACCTTGGAACCGAACCAGATAAGCCAGCAATAATGCACGCGGCGTTTCTGTTTCAACCACATGCTGAAGAAAAAATCGGTGGCGCAAAATACCGAAAACCGTCTCGGCAATAAATGCACGATCTTTCGCACCCAGCTTGGAGTTTTCCTTGAAAAAACGGCGCAAAATAGCGTCTGCAGGATATTCCAGCGGCAAAACCGCCCGTAACGCGATAACTGTTTTATCCAGTAAAAAAGAATTCCAGAGCATCGGAAATGATAATTTTTATAAAATGCCTAGTGTTTACAGCATGAATCGGTTTGATCGTCATAATCAACATTGATTTCGGCTATTATTTTTTCAACTTCAAGACCATCCTTCTCCACCGATTGTATGCGTACCGGTATCATGTGATATTGAGGCGCCAGCCATATTTTTCTTTGGATGGAATTATCATGGTCAATAATCCTGGTCAGCACATAGGTATCCATGACACCTAATGGCGTATTCAGCCTTTCTTTGCCGACTAAAAACCGCATCAATTGCAAGCTGCGCCCATCAGCAACATGAACTTCAAATGTTTTGCCCAGCTGGAGCTCAGCCTGGGCCTCAATATCCGGCACAAAAATGAAATGATAGGATAAACTCAGACGATCCTGTGTACCTTCCGCTAAAGGTTCTTGTGTCTCTCTCCCTTTATGCTTAAGCGTCAAAACCCTGCTCTCCCAGTCAAAAAGCGCCAGACTGGGCTCTTTATTGGCACGCTGGTCGGAATAATAGCTTGGTTGAAGCCCTTTATCCGTAACCAGACCACGGCTGTTACGCACAATATTCCCAGGTTTAATGACTTTATAAATACCTGTCGCCTGAGCGTCACTGATGATATGAAAGGTATGCGCATCACTTTTTTGTGTGATGTCCACTACTTCATTCAATTCACCATGACCGATTCCGGTGTTAACCGTGTAGCTGATATGGATACGCGTCGGGATTTTGCCTGATGTTAGTGATGAAGCGTCTGTTATGGCAGTTAAATCCTCTGCATGAACAGAAACTGCACTACAAAGGAAAAAGAGAAAAACGATAATGAATTTCAATGTTGCAACCCCGGTGAGTAAATAACGCAGTCATGTACGCTGGCTTGCAGCACAGTTACTATTTGATCGTCAAATGTAAGCCGTCCTTCCAGAAACCAGCGCACAGCCTGCGGATAAATGCGATGCTCCTGCTTCAGCACCTTATCCGCCAGTGTTTGAGGCGTTTCATCTGAAACGACGGGAACAGCTGCTTGAATCACGATAGGCCCATGATCGACGGCAGGCGTTACAAAATGCACCGTGCAACCATGAATTTTAACGCCATCCTGCAGCGCACGCTTGTGGGTGTGCAAACCGGGATAGGCCGGCAAAAGTGATGGATGAATATTGATCAACCGGTTCTGATAACGCAACACAAAATCATCGGTCAGAATGCGCATGAAACCGGCAAGTACTATCAGTTCAGGTTGATAACGCTCAATCTCGACAGCCAACGCGGCATCAAATGTTTCCCGATCTGGAAAATGACGATGATCAACAGATACAGTTTTAAAACCCATAGATTCGGCTATTTTCAATCCTTCAGCGGCAGGATTACTGCTGATCACGACAATACGGTCAACCGACAGTTCCGCTTCCAGCAAAGCCTGCATATTACTGCCGCGGCCGGATATCAGAATAACAAGAGTTTTCATCCGATGCATTACCAGCGTTTCCTGAAAGCACTTATAGAACAGACACCACTGGTTGACTGGAGACACGTTCGGTTATTTCACCGATCCGCCAAACCGTTTCACCCATTGAATTCAGGTGATGTATAGCAGCGTCTGCCTGATCAGCGGAAACAATCACAGCCATACCGACACCACAATTAAACACACGCAACATTTCCGCTTCACTGACGTTTCCCTGTTGTTGCAGCCAGTGAAAAATCGGCGGCATCGTCCAGGCACCTTTATGAAGCACGGCGCTGATTGGTTCAGGCAAAATACGCGGCAGGTTTTCAACTAACCCGCCGCCGGTAATATGCGCCATTCCCTTGACCGGCAACAATTCCATCAAAGACAGCAATGATTTGGCATAGATGCGCGTTGGCGTCATCAGGACTTCGCCCAGTGATTTTCCATCAAAATCCCGGTTCAAATCAGTCTCCTTATTGTCAATGATCTTACGTATCAACGAATAACCGTTGGAATGCGCACCACTTGATGCCAAGCCGATAATGACATCCCCCGGCTGAATTGTTTTTCCGTCAATAATCTGAGCTTTTTCAACTACACCAACGGCAAAACCGGCTAAATCATACTCACCGGCCGGATACATATCCGGCATTTCCGCAGTCTCACCCCCAATCAAAGCACAACCGGCCTGTTCGCAACCTCCGGCAATGCCGCCGACAACCTGTGTAGCAATATCCACATCCAGTTTTCCGCAGGCGAAATAATCCAGAAAAAAAAGCGGCTCGGCGCCCAGTACCAGAATATCGTTAACGCTCATGGCAACCAGATCGATACCGATACTATCGTGCCGATTCAACTGAAATGCGAGTTTTAGTTTGGTTCCCACGCCATCAGTACCGGAAACCAGAACCGGATTGTGATATTTTTTTGAAATTTCAAATAATGCGCCAAACCCGCCGATGCCGGTCAATACTTCCGGCCGCAATGTCCGTTTGGCAAAAGGTCTGATATTCTGTACAAGCTGATCACCGGCATCAATATCGACACCGGCGTCGCGATAGGATAACGATGTTGAGGAACCAGCCGTGGTAAGGTCGTTAAGGTGAAGATCACTCACAATTTTTAGCGCTATTCAGGAATAAATAATTTTTCATCCCCTGTATTTTACAACAAACTGGATGCTTCATATTTCCTTATCTCAGCCCAAAGATTTGGATTCTTTGATTATCTACCAGACAGGCCAGTTCTGCAGCAAGTGGCGACCAACGGTAAACTACAGTGGGAAAAGCATCGACTTTCTTATTACCGGTTGAAATCCTAAATACCGTTTTATGTGACTTCATGTCCCACACTATCAATTCAATCTTTTCGCGACCGTTTCGGTCTCTGAATCCACAAGCCAGATATTCTCCCGTGCTGTTCCACGACATATCTGTTAACAAACGCCCCTGGCCATCAAATGTCTGTATAATTTCCAGCGAATGGGTATCGCGAATTTCCACATCACCCTTTGCGGTATAGGCCAATGCAAAGTATTGGCCATTTGGACTGTGTTCCACCCTGCTATGCGCAGGATTCATGTTTCTTTCTTTCCCCATTAACGGCAATTCGATTGCGTTGACCGTTTTCAGATCAGGCAAGGACAATACTGTTAATTTTTGCCCCAGAACGACCATTTCTTCTTTTTTGGGGTGACGGCTAAACGTCTGAGTCCCATTTACCTCAACCCGATTAAAAACGCTATTATTTTTTAGACTGATTAACGTTATTCTGTTAGGTTCATCCAGTGCAGTCGCCGTTCTTTTTGCAGTACAGACTGCAATATAGGAGAAATCACTGTCCAGATCGTTTTCCAAAAGCTTGAACCAATTGATTCCCTTATCCAGCGGAATTTTATGCGTTAAAAATTCGGCAGTTCCGGTATCAGAACGGGCCAAAATGTTTAACATTTGACCGTCCGTAAATACTACCGAGCCATCTCGCGTCACCGTCAAGTGCCTTGCATCGAATGTACTGCTCTCCTTTGCTTTATAAATACTTTGTACATCAACATTTTTATAGCTCGTTGCACACCATAGGATACGATTATCGCCAAATATAATATTATTGCCGCGTGCGTCTCCACACCGGTATGCATATTGCGTTTCCTGTTGTCCCGCCTCATCACTTTTAACATGTGCGACAAACTGACCAATGCGTGACCAAGTATTAAATGCATGCTCATAACCGCATGGTGTCCAAATAGTTTCGCCATTCCAATCAAAAGCACCACACATGACTTCATCCGGAAATGCATTATTATGGCCGACAAACAAATCACGCCAGAAACCATCAAAATATTTACCCAATTTAGATCGCCCACCCATAAAACGAGCCACATCGAAGTCCGCAATTTTTTTAAATGTTGTCATCAAAGTTATCTCTCTTCTCTACCAGTATTGTCACTATCTTTAAACTGAACCTCAGCCTCCTGCTAATATGTATGCATTATTCCTTGTCTGTAATTTGAACTCAAGCGTAGCGTAGCCTATCGCAATCGCAAAACATCAGCAATCAGCTAAAAACTCAGTCACCTTGGAAAATCTGTAATCTTTGTTTAATTTGCACCTATTTTGTGCAGCTTATACTAGATATACTAGAAATCTCATTTTTTTCAGAAATAGAGGGTAAATCAATCACTTCTCGAGCGTTTATTGGTTATTGATATCTGTACAATGACAAATAAGCAGTCTGTATCTACTCTCCCTTGGATTTCAGTCTGCTCATCTCTCCTATATGAATTAAGCACCTTTGTTTTTCAAAGGTGCTTTTTTTTCCAAATCATATGGATTGAGAATTGATAAAGAACTGTTATAGTAAACGCTTCAACCTAACGGTCAACTGAAGTTTTTAGGTTCAATCATAAAATGAGTGTGATTTCCGATAATGTTTGATCACAGAGATACGTTGGAAGATTTGAATAGCCATTTGCCGCTGAAAGATAAAATTATCAGTGCACATCAGGTTATCAAACAAAATTATGATTCCATTGCACGTATTGCGGTTACACTCTACGATCCGCAAACCCATGTTTTAAAAACCTACGTGGACAGCAGCGGCGAAGACAAGCCATTGCAAAATTATCAGGCGTCGCTGGACAAAGCGCACTCACTCAAAGCAATACTGAAAAAAGGTCGACCGAGAGTTGTCAACAACATGGTGACGTTTGAAAAGGGCGAACAGGAACACACCAAACGTATTGGCCGCCAGGGTTACGCAGCCAGCTATACCATGCCTATGTTTCACCGAGGGGAATTCTTCGGTTTTCTTTTTTTCAACTCCTACGAAACAGATGTTTTCACGGAAAAAGTGCTTAAAGAACTCGATGTTTTCGGGCACTTGATATCGTTAATGATTATCAACGAACTATCCACCGTCAAAGTCATGGACGCTGCCTTGAAAACGACAAGGAAAATTACCCATTTACGCGACCCTGAAACCGGCAGCCACCTGGATCGCATGTCGCGTTACAGTCGATTAATTGCGCAATCACTTGTCGGAAAATATCAACTGAATGACGAATACATCGAATATGTTTTCATGTTTTCCCCATTGCACGATATCGGAAAAATAGCCATTCCGGACAGTATATTGCTAAAACCTGGGCCACTTGATGATACGGAAAGAAACATCATGAACACTCATGCACGCAAAGGCAGGGAAATGATTGATGACATCGTTACAAATTTTAATCTGGACGGCATTCCGCATCTTGATATCTTAAGAAACATTGCAGAATATCATCATGAAGCGCTTAACGGCAGCGGTTATCCTGCTGGCAAGTCAAAAAGTGAAATTCCGCTGGAAGCACGCATTGTGGCTGTCGCCGATGTATTCGATGCACTCACCTCGCGGCGACCCTACAAAGAGGCCTGGAGCAACGATGAGGCTTTTGATTTGTTGAAACAACTGGCGGGCGAAAAACTGGATGTGGATTGCGTTCATGCGTTAATTGATAACCGTAGCGATATTGAACAGATCCAGCAGCAGTTTAAAGAAGATATTTATGGATGATTAATCTGGAACTTTTCGAATTGTATTAATTGTCTTTCTTTCACCAAAATCATAAAAAACCTCAATTAGAATTTTTGGTGAAATTTTCATCCAGCATTTCAACCCAATGCTTAACGGGTAAAGCGGTACCATTTTGCAAATGCATCAGGCAACCGATATTCGCGGTGACGATACGCTGCGGGCCGCCTGATTCAAGTGCATTGACTTTGTTGTTCAGAAACTGTTGCGATAGTTCCGGTTGCAGGATCGAATACGTACCCGCAGATCCGCAGCACAAATGCGCGTCAGGAACAGTGGTCAGCTCAAAACCTGCAGTTTGTAAAATAGATTCAACCTGACCGCGTATCTGTTGCCCATGCTGCAGGGTACAGGGAGAATGAAAGGCGATTCTGGCCAGTGGCGTCAAACTGTCTTTTCGTTGATCCATAACCTGTTTCAGCTTATCCAGCTCACCCACTAAAACTTCGCTAATGTCTTTGGTCATTGCCGAAATCCTAGCCGCTTTCTCAGCATAAACCGGATCGTGGCGTAAAATCTGGCCGTATTCCTTAACCGTCACACCGCAGCCGCTGGCGGTCATAACAATTGCTTCAATGTCATTGTTTTCGATAAACGGCCACCACGCATCGATATTTTTGCGCATGGCATCCATGCCTTCTTCCTGCGCATTCAGATGATACGCAATCGCGCCGCAACAACCGGCTTGCGTTGATTTGATCAATGCGATACCCAGTACGTCCAGCACACGTGCAGTAGCCAAATTAATATTGGGGGAAAATGTCGGTTGAACACAGCCATCCAGCAAGATCATTTTGCGTGGATGACTGGGTTCCGGCCAGGTCTGACTTACCTTGACCGCCTCAGGCACCTTTTTTTTCAGACTGGCAGGCAACAGCGGGCGTATCAGTTGCCCCATCCTGGCCATCGGTTTGAATAAACGGGGATTTGGCAAAACCTTGCGCAGCAGGTAGCGCAGTACACTTTTATCGGCCGGGCGCTTGACTTGCTTTTCTATCAAATCGCGGCTGATGTCGACCAACTCGGCGTAACGCACACCGGAAGGACAGGTCGATTCACAGGCGCGGCAGGTCAGGCAGCGGTCCAGATGCAACTGGGTTTTCTGCGTGACCGGCTGGCCTTCAAGCATTTGTTTCATCAGATAGATACGGCCACGCGGACTATCCAGCTCGTCACCAAGCAATTGATACGTTGGACAGGTGGCCAGACAGAAGCCGCAATGTACGCAGCTGCGTAAAATTGCGTCCGCTTCCTTTCCGTTTGGTGAATTTTTGACGAAATCGGCGAGTTTGGTTTGCATTTTTATTTTAAAACGCTGGATAAAGCCTGCCCGGATTCAATACCCCCGCAGGATCGAATTGTTGTTTCAGGCGTCGATGAACATCCTCCAGCGCCGGGCTGAGTGATGTAAAAACCGGAATGCCGGGAATTTCACCGCGGAAAAGCGTTGCGTGTCCGCCCGATTCTCTTGCAGCCTGACGTATAGCGTCAACGGCACTATCGTCTGGGCAAATCAACCAGCGTAATGCGCCATTCCACTCCATCAACTGTTTTCCGGGTAACGTTAGCTCAGGCACGGTAGATTTCACCGACAAACGCCAAAGCGCCGCCTGGGATTGGAAGAAATCATGCGTCTGTTCCCGTATGCTTTGCCAGAAGTGTTTTCCGTCAGCAACCGCCTCACCGCCTAGCTTTTGATGCGCCGCTTGAACGGCAGAATCTGCTCCGGAAAGACGGACATACAATTGACCATCAACATGACAGGTTGCCGAAACCGGTAATGGCTTTCCCGCCCAACGATTCAACTGTTCAATAGCTTGCTCTGCATCCATTTCCAGTGATAGCGTTTTCTCGCTCACAGGCAACGGCAGAATTTTCAGCGAGACCTCCAGCAAAACACCGAGTGTTCCCATGCTGCCCACCATCAAACGGGAAACATCGTACCCCGCGACATTTTTCATGACCCGTCCGCCAAACTGCAAGTCTCTTCCTCTGCCATCCAGGATACGCACACCCAATACAAAATCACGCACCGCGCCGGCAGCCGCTCGGCGCGGGCCGGATAATCCGGAGGCAATACAGCCGCCTAGTGTTGCGGTTTCGGAAAAATGCGGCGGCTCAAATGCCAGCATTTGGCCGTTTTCATGCAACAACGACTCGATTTCAACCAGCGGCGTTCCGGCGCATGCGGCGATCACGAGTTCGGTGGGTTCATAATCGACAATCCCCCGATACGCTGTCACATCCAGCGCTTCAGCCTGTCCGCGTGGCAAATTACCATAAAACACCTTGCTGCCACCTCCATGGATATGCAATGAATGGTTGTTTTCAGCGGCTACGCGAATGGTTGCAGAGTATTGGTCGATGATTTCTTGCATAATTGAGCGGTGCGGAACGGATTTAAAAACGCGGCAATTCAGGGAATTTTTCCGAGCCACTATGCACATGCATAGCACCCAACTCCGCACAGCGGTGCAATGTCGGCACGGCTTTACCGGGATTCAACAGGCTTTGCGGGTCGAAAGCCGCTTTAACACCATGAAAAATTTCCAGTTCGTTCGATTTGAACTGTGAACACATCTGGTTGATTTTTTCCATGCCAACACCATGCTCACCGGTAATGGTGCCACCCGCCTGAATGCACATTTCCAGAATCTTGCCGCCAAATTCTTCGGTTTTCTCGAGTTCACCCGGCGTATTCGCATCATATAGAATGAGCGGGTGCAAATTGCCGTCACCGGCGTGGAACACATTCATACAGCGCAGCCCATAAGCTTCGGATAAAGTCTCGATACCGCTTAACACTTTGGCCAGATGCTTGCGTGGAATCGTGCCGTCCATGCAGTAATAATCCGGTGAAACACGCCCGGCTGCTGGAAAAGCAGCCTTGCGTCCCGCCCAGAAACTGAGCCGTTCGGCTTCATTGCGTGACATACTGATACCGGTAGCCCCACTGGCTTTCATAATCGCATGGATACGTTCGATTTCATTGGCAACTTCCTCTTCCGAACCATCCGATTCGCAGAGCAGAATCGCCTCCGCATTCAGATCGTAACCGGCATGCAAAAATTCCTCGACAGCATGAATGGTAATTTTGTCCATCATTTCCATTCCTGCGGGGATAATCCCGGCGGCAATCACGTTGGCAACGGCATTGCCTGCTTTCTGGATATCGTCAAAGGCCGCCATGACGAGTTGCGCTTTTTCCGGTACCGGAATCAATTTTACGGTAATTTCGGTTACGATACCGAGCATGCCTTCACTGCCTGTCATCAGTGCCAGCAAATCAAATCCTGCGCTGTCGAGTGCATCGCTGCCGATTTCCAGTATTTCGCCGTCAATCGTTAAAACACGCAGTTTAAGAATGTTATGCACTGTCAGGCCATACTTCAGGCAATGCACACCACCGGAATTTTCCGCCACATTTCCACCGATGGAACAAGCAATCTGCGATGACGGATCGGGTGCATAGTACAGCCCATACGGTTTAGCCGCATCGCTAATGGCGAGATTTCTAACGCCGGGCTGTACACGCGCAGTGCGTGCCAGCGGATCGATTCCCAGAATACGATTCAACTTGGCCAGCGACATCAAAATACCTTCGGCATGCGGCAACGCACCGCCGGACAGCCCCGTACCCGCACCCCGCGCAACAACCGGTGTTTGTGTATCATGACATAACCGCAACACCTCAACAATCTGCTGCTCCGTTTGCGGCAGCACGACAATCATTGGCGTTTGCCGGTACGCAGACAAACCATCGCATTCGTAGGGTTTGAGGTCTTCCGTTTCGTACAACACGGCTTCAGGCGGTAAAAATGCGCTTAACCGTTTGATTAAATCATTGACTGACATTGTGGTTTGTTAAGCTTTATTCTGATTGTTTTCCTATTTCATGGTTCGCCAGCTTTTCCAGCATGGTGACAATGGCTGAATTATCCCATTTTGCTCCGCCGTGCGCGATACAGGCGTTGAATAATTCATGCACGGTCGCTGTATTGGGCAGACTGATGCCCAATGCGGATGCGCTGGCCAGTACGATATCCAGATCTTTCTGATGCAGTTCGATTTTAAAGCCTGGATAGAAATTGCGCTTGATCATGCGCTCACCATGCACTTCTAGCACGCGCGAAGCTGCAAAACCGCCCATCAATGACTGGCGAACTTTCGTTGGATCTGCCCCCGCCTTGGAAACAAACAACAGTGCCTCGGCAACCGCCTCTATCGTCAACGAAACGATGATCTGGTTGGCGATCTTGCAAATCTGGCCTGCGCCATTACCGCCAATCAGCGTAACCTGCTTACCCATTAGTTCGAAAACAGGTTTTATTTTTTCAAACACTGTTTCATCCGCACCGACCATGATTGTTAATGCCGCGTTCTGCGCACCGATATCACCGCCGGAAACCGGCGCATCGACATAATCATGACCGAGTTCATTGATTTTGGCGGCAAATTCCTGTGTGGCCAATGGTGATATGGTGCTCATGTCCACAATAATTCTGCGTTCTTCAATACCCTTGGCAGGAATCTTTAATCCGGAAATTACACCGTGTTCGCCAAACAGCACCCGCTCAACATCGGGCGTATCGGGCACCATGGTAATAATGATTTCCGCCTGCTGCGCAACCTCTCCGGGTGTTTCACAAGCGATGCCACCGAGCGCAACAAGATCATCCGGTACGCCGCTGCGTGTCTGTAGAAAAAGCGTATGCCCGCCACGTATTAAATGCCTCGCCATGGGTTTACCCATAATACCGAGACCGATAAATCCAATTTTCGCCATAAACAAATCAGAAAATGAATATTAGTTGTTGTTATTTAGTATAAGGGTAATGGTAATTATTGTCTGCATTTACACGCTTGTATTGTTAAATGCAGAAAAAACATGTAAATTGCTAATTAAATAATTGTATTTGTAGCCAAACAATATAAATGCACTCTTTTCCATTAAATATAAGATTGACCTGTGGTTTATTCGCTGCTCTCTTCTTGTTGAGTGGCTGTCAGTCATTATTCCCTCAACCCAATGAAGAGCCGGAATCTGTAGTCAATAGCTTACCCATACCGCATGCCAGCCATGAATATACCTTTGACTCTTTTCGTGATGATGTCATCGGCTCTGTGCAAGTCATCACAGCCGAATACGAGGACACACTTTCCGATATCGCCCGGCGTTTCAACCTGGGCTATGAAGAAATTGTCAGCGCCAATCCCGACGTTGATCCCTGGTTGCCGGGTGAAGGCACGCGAATAGTCATTCCCACGCAATTCGTTTTACCCGATGCACCGCGCGAAGGAATCGTAATCAACCTTGCAGCCATGCGGTTGTTTTATTATCCACCGGCCAAAGATGGTGAATTACAAACAGTCATCACACATCCGATCGGTATCGGCCGTCTCAACTGGAAAACACCGGAAGGCGTAACCCGAATCACCGTCAAAGATGAAAATCCGGTCTGGATACCGACACCCTCAATCCACAAAGAATACGCCCGTAACGGAGAACCCTTACCTAAAGTCGTACCGCCCGGCCCTGATAACCCGATGGGGACCCATGTGTTGCGGTTAAGCTGGCCGGCTTACGCGATTCATGGCACCAACAAACCGCCCAGTGTTGGAATGCGCGGCAGTTTCGGTTGCATTCGCATGTATCCAGAGGATATTGTGGGCATTTTTAACGCTGTCAACATCGGCACACCGGTACGCGTTGTGAATCAACCCCGTTTGTTTGGCTGGCGTGGTAATGAATTGTATCTCCAGGCGTATCCGATTCTCGAAGACGACAAACGCAACCATAACAAACGATTGAACGATTTATTGCAAACCGCACAAGCCGTATTGAAGGCGCAAATCAACGGACGTCCGCATGTTGAAATTAACATGAATCTGTTCGAAGAGATGATTCATCAACCACACGCAATCGCCATGCCGATAACGAAGCAGAACGAAACAATATCAACTTATCTGGATAATATCGCTAAGGTACAAAACACACTGCCAGTGAATGCCACCTGGAAGGGCGAATTAAATGAAAAGCTTGATATGGCAGATGATGCTTCCAGGCCCGTGCAGTAGTGCTACTAATCCAGCAAAATCAATAATGCATTAAATCTTAGGGATTTGGGATTTAGTCATTCACCCTACCTTCCTTCCGAGCCAGAAAAGACACTTTGTCAGGAGAAGCTTATTTACTGTGAATCTCCTGACGAGCAAAAACAGCTTTTATCATTCAGTCATCTGCATGTGGCACTTCCGGATCATCGGTACCTGATGGATACGATTCTTCAGCCAACGCTTCCGTTTCTTCCTCATCGGACTGATCATGTGGCACTTCCGGATCATCGGCACCTGATGGATATGATTCTTCAGTCAATTCTGCCGCTTCTTCCTCATCGGATTTGGCATGGTGAACTTCAGGATCGTCTACACCTGCCGGATAGACTTCATCAGCTAATTCCGCAGACTTCTCCTCATCCGATTTAGCATGGGGCACTTCTGGATCATCTGCGGGATATATTTCTTCTGCTCTTCTCGCTTCTGCTTCAGCAGATAGCTCTTCATCGGTTAGCTGGCCATCGCGATCTGTATAAAGACTCGGTGGGTATTGGCCAGGTTTTTCGCTGCACGCTGTCAGAAAAAATAAACATGCAACCAGTACAGCAACGTATATTGAATACTTCATTTCCTCACTCCTTTGTGTTTAAATTGAGGGCAATTTGAAATCCACGCCGCACAATTTATTAAATAAAACACCCTTCTTCCTACTCAACATATATTCTGACATTCTATTTTTATCTATTCAACCAGTCATACAAATAGCCCAAAAAATCTCAGTTGACCGTTATAAAAAGTACAAACTTAATGAATAAAAGGATAAATTTCAAGAAAACTCCTTACTCCGAATGGTGAGCAACACTATGCTATTTAGTGCGCATTTTTTAATTTTTGCGGCGTTGCAGTTCGTTGTAATAATTCGTTATCACACCTCATGCCTTGCCAAAAGTACAAAACAAAACACTCCAAACACCATCCAGCTGAGATTTTCAGGATAATAGACTATCGGAAATCGCCAATGAAAAAAATACGTACTAATACGTAGGGCTCAATTTCGGGGATCGACTTGATTGCACAACTCATTTTGAGTCAAAAAAGTCGGCACGGAAAATCACAGAAACATGGATGGGTAATGCAAACCTTATCTATGCTGGTGTTATTAGTATGTATTTGTTCTTGCTTCAAGCGTTTCTGAATCTCTTAATTTATATTTATTGAGATCAATTTGATATCTTTGTAGCAATTTATAAAAATCGGTCCGGTTTCGTTTTGCGATACGTGCGGCTTGCGTAACATTACCTGCAGTGATTTTCAGTACTTTGACCAGGTAATCTCTTTCAAATTGTTTTTTGGCTTCTTCAAAGGATGTTAATTGGGATGTTTCCATTTGTATCGCATCGTAAACCAAAGGCGCAGGAATTAACGATGAAGTGTTTAGCACGATACATTGCTCGACGACATTCATCAGTTGTCTGACATTGCCCGGCCAGGTTGCGGTGATCAAAATCTGCATTGCATCCGGTGAAAAACCACTGATATTTTTTTGATAGCGCCTGGCAAATAAATCAACAAAATAATTTGACAACAGCGGTATATCTTCTCTTCTTTCCGATAAAGCCGGTATTTTTAGGGAAATGACATCCAGCCGGTAATATAAATCCTCTCTAAAGTTGCCTTTGGCAATTTCGTTTCTTAGGTTTCGATGTGTTGCAGAAATCAATCGTACATCTATCGGTATTGTTTGTGTTCCACCAATTGGCCTTATTTGTTTCTCTTGCAACGCCCTAAGCAATTTAACCTGAAGAAACAAAGGCATATCTCCAATCTCATCCAGAAACAGAGTACCGCCCTCGGCCAATTTGAACAAACCGTCGTGATTTCGTATTGCGCCCGTAAATGCGCCCTTAACATGTCCGAAAAATTCGGACTCCAGCAACTGTTCGGGAATGGCCGAACAGTTTACCGCGATAAACGGCTTGCCATTACGACTTGATACGGTATGAATCGCATGTGCAAATAATTCTTTTCCCACGCCGCTTTCGCCGTAAAGTAATACGCTGGCATCTCCCTTGGCGACAAGTTTTGCTTTATTCAGTGTTTCTTTCATTTCAGAACTTTGGGTAATGATCTCCTCACACCATGAAGTTCCGTCGTGCTCATCATCAGACAGAGAAACATTGTTTAACGCTTTCCGAATCTGGGCCAATAAGTTTTTACTGTCAAATGGTTTGGTTAAATAACCAAAAACACCACGCTGTACTGCAGAAACAGCATCCGGTATTGTGCCGTGCGCAGTCAGAATGATAACCGGGAGTGCTGGATATTTGGCAAAGACCTTTTCAAATAATTCCATGCCGCACATGCCACTCATCCGCAAGTCACTGATAACAAGTTGCGGACGTTCTAAATCCAAGTAATTAAGTGCTGATTCCGCACTGTTCACCGTATCAACGTCATATCCGCTTGCATTAAGACGAATGGATAGTAAATTCAGCAAATCCGGATCATCATCAACTAACAATATTTTTGAGTTTGTTATCATGCACTTCCTTAGTGAATATTTCTTCTGATAAGTGTTTTCTCCATATCCTTTATATCTTCAATTTTCTTTTGCAGTGTTTCAGCATTCATTTTTTCTTGCGTCAATTGATGCATAAGATTTCTTGCTTGATTTCTCAATCGGGCCTCTTCTTCAAGCCGCATGATTAAAATTCTTCTAAAACTTTGCCAGGATGCAGGCAATTGTTCTTCTTCAGACCAATCTTCTAATAAAGCAAGCGCGTTTGCTTGATCATTGAATTTTGAATTGGGCAAGGTAAGCATCAAAACATACCTGAAACGATTCTGGTAACTACTATCCATTTCAAATTTTTCTTTCGCACTCAAGTAAGCTTGTTCCAGCATTGCATTATCCTTTTGTGCAAAATCAATAAATTCATACATCATATTACCTAACTGATCTTCTTCAGTGTCTACTTTCAACCACTTCTCATGGAAGGAAACTGGTAATTTTTTTTCCAGGCTATCACACCCTGCCATTGATAAAACAGCCATAACAATCAAGACAACAGCAATACCATTTTTCTGTTCCATGGATTTACACATTAGCCTGCTTAGGTAGAATAAGTCGAAAGTGAGTTCCCGGATTATCATGTTTAATCAAGAAAATTCTCCCTCCATGTGCAAAAGCGAATTCCTGCGCGATCGATAAACCAAGCCCCGTACCCTTGACATGTGTATCAGGAACAAGCTGCCCTTGATAAAAAGGTTCAAAGATTTTATCTTTATCTTCATCATGAATACCACAGCCGGAATCCTTGAAATCAATCATCACCAACGCTTCATTTTGACAGATGTCTATTTCAACAACACTACCAACAGGCGAAAATTTTATTGCATTTGATAAGAGATTATCAAAAATTGTTTGCATTTTTCTTGCATCACACTTATAGATTATATCCGACTTATTGCGAACAATTCTCAATTGCTTATTCACAATCGATAAATTTTGATTCTGCAACGTATCATCGAGAATTTTTGAAAGACTGACAGGCTGTTTGACAAGCGTAGTTTCTGCAAACTGAGTTGCACTGTAACTTAGTAAATCCTCAATTCGTTTTTGTAATAGCAAGCTACTGTTATGCAATATCCTTGCTATGGATTGCTGTTTATCTGACAGGTTCCCGGTAATCCCTTCAGCCAGCAAATCTGCCCCTTCCCTGATTGCCGTTAAGGGTGTCTTAAGTTCATGGGAGACATGTCTGAGAAACTGATTTTTTTGTTTTTCCAGTTTTAACAAGCGCTGGCGTAACCAATCAAGGCGTTCTCCTAGTAGCCTTAGGTTTTGCGGACCTGTGACATGAATGGAAGTATTTAATTCACCTTGCCCCATATTATAAATTGCTTCGTCTATCTGTTTGATGGGACGGGTTATTAGTATCGAAAGAAAAACAGCCAAAACGATAACGAATGGAATAACCGCAAGCATAAGTATTTCAATTGTGGTGCGCACTTGGTTCGCGCGCTCAAACATTTCGTTAACATATTGGCCAATCAAAATATTCCCTGAATTTTTGAGATCTTGTATGGCGCCTAGAAGTATCGAGAAGTTTTCAATCTGACTCTGAATATTTTCTTCAGAATTTTTGCTATTTAATACTTGCTTAAAAATAACCAATTCAGATAAACGAATTTTCTTCAGTAGCAGCTGATATTCAGTGTTTAGCAATAAATTACTGAAATTGTTGATGGTTTTATTAAATTCTTTATGTGAATGAATATATCCTTCAAGTAAAGACAAGTCTTGTAAAATTGACGCTTGTCTGAGGCTTCTTTCCATTGCTAAAGCTTCGTCTGCAAGAACACGATTACTGTGAGTAATTTCTGTGGCCTGATAGATCGTTTCACGGCTACGTTCTGCGAGATTGTCTATAGCGATTGAGATATAAATTAATGTGCCGATTAAAGGTGCGCCAATCAACGCAAACCCAAACAAGATGAGCTTTAAGAAGGATTTAGGATAGCGTTGTTCTTTCAAAGAAACACCACTTTTAATAAAAGATTTCATTTCTTTTTTTATATCTCTAAATTGGATTGCTATTACCTGGCACGCGATTTTTAAACACGGACAACATCGGTATTTATTGTAAAGCCAAATTGTGTATCGATTCTGAATGAATTTTTAAAAATCAATTTAAAAAAAATTTACGATAGGATAGCTTTTTTCGAATTTTACGTTGACTGTAAGTGATTCGACAAATACCTTCATTGTTGCATGCATCCTACCACCTATGTCATGCATTGAAATAGACAAATTTCATGTCACTTGAAGATGCATATATTCACGGTTAATTCAGGAAGCGCGTTAAATCAGTTCATTGATCAATGCTATGAGCACATTCAGCTATTCTTGAAATGATGCATGGTTACTTGCTTTGTAAACCACGTTAAAAAATCTGGAATAGTTTTTCTCAAATCAGAGACAACAAAATACCCTCCCAATCAAACAGTTATCTAAATCCTGTTTTTATGTGTCGCTACTAAACGACATATATTGATCTCCACGAAAATTATTGAAATATAAACCATTGATTTACAACATATTATAGTTATTGGCACAAATCTTGCTCATTCTTGTAATGATTTTATTGTTTGGAGTTCTGATAGTTACAAGCAATCAAAGATTATTTGAGCCGGAACTCGCATATTTGCGCTTTGTTTTTCACCGGAATTGGTCTGGATTTTTCTGATCAATCCCGGATTTTCAAATCGAAAGATGCAGCATTGCTGCTTTCGATTGGGTTTTCTTAAATGATTGAAGCGTTGTTAATTCAATCATTTAAGAATTTTATGTTAATCATGGAGGGGAATTATAT
>JAGRFM010000033.1 GCA_020446045.1 Nitrosomonas sp. | reverse complement strand
CAGGATGCCTTGCGAGAAATCGAAACCGACGAACCGTTACGCGAAGCACTCACAAACTATGTAGCCAAACGGGCTCGCTACGAGAATGAACTCAAGCATCTGTTGTATGGTGAATTTTCCGGTGGTTTGACAACCGACGTGCCAGCCGAAAGAACAGGGAAACTGGAGTTTGGCGGCTATGGCTATCATCAATACCGTGAAGGGACTCGCTTTGCTGTGGATATGGTTGAGGATGCCAAGGTATTACCGGAACCTAAAAGCAGATATCTAGGTGAAGTCATCAAAACCATACAAGCATTTGAGCAATCACGGATTTATCAGTTGATGAAAGGCCCGGTTTATATGGCAAACGATAAATTCAAGACCAGGCAGGAAAAACCAAAATTTTTACCATTACCGCGTTTCCGTCCGTCCATTTTCAAGTGGATCCCGCTGCTGGTGTTCATCGTCGCGATGTATGCAATCATGCTGTTTTTTGAGGTCGTGGCGCCGGATCTTGGGGCATCGTACATCGGTTACGGTATTATGGTATTGACGGTACCGGTGTTTCCAATTGTTTTACTCGCAATGGGTGCGTCGGATCGCGATTCTGTCATTTATCCATTGCGAAGACAATTCAGGGAAAGCGAGGATCTCGCCAAAGCCATGGAAGCATTGGGCATGCTCGATGAATTGTTGTCATTTCACCGCTACCGGCAATCGCTCAATGAGGCGATGGTGTTACCTGAAGTCCTCGATGAACCGCATCATCTACTCATGGTCAATGAAGCAAGAAATCCGTTATTGATCCACGACAATCCACATTACGTTGCCAACGATGTAACGCTCGATACGATTGGCAGGCTGTTGATCATTACCGGACCCAACAGCGGCGGAAAAACCGCGTATTGTAAGACCATCGCTCAGATTCAATTGCTCGGTCAGATGGGCTGTTATATTCCGGCAACTTCCGGGCAACTGGTTCCTGTCGAACATATTTATTACCAAGTGCCCGATCCGGGACAACTGGATGCCGGTATGGGGCGTTTCGGCCATGAATTGAAACGCACACGTGAAATTTTCTTCAATTCAACACCACGCAGCCTTGTCGTACTCGACGAGTTATCCGAAGGCACCACATTTGAAGAGAAAATGACGCTATCTGAATATATTTTAAAGGGTTTTCATCAATTGGGATCAAGTACGTTACTGGTCACACATAATCATGAATTATGCGAACGGCTGCAAAATGAAGGATTGGGCCGTTATCTACAAGTTGAGTTTTCACCGGAAGGTCCAACGCATCGCTTGATTGACGGTGTGTCCCGTGTTAGCCATGCCGATCGCGTGGCAAGCGAAATCGGTTTCAGTAAGGAAGATGTTGAACGCCATATTCAACAACATTTATCCAATCAGAGCCAATAACATTTAACCGGAATACTGTTTTACGCAACAAGATTAACTGTGGAACGGTTTTGATACCGTTCCTGCCACGTATTGTCTGTAGTCTTCCTTACCGCTGATCAGGCTGTTTCCACCAACATATTTACACCATAATCGAACCACATAGAACACAAAATAAAGTATCTACAATACAACAATTTATATTTGTGTACATTTTGTTGCAAAAATACTTAATAAATATTTTATTGAACCGATTTATATTAAGTCTCTGCTAAGCAGGATGACACATTTTTAAACATTTAATTCTAAGGAGACTATATGAAACATTTAGTTATTTTATTAGTTTCATTGTTATTGAGTATAAATTATGCAATTGCTGCAGTAAACATTAATACTGCTACACACGCTGAGCTTGAAACACTCCAAGGTATTGGGCCTGCAAAGGCAACAGCAATCATTGAGTATCGAGAGAAAATCGGAGCTTTCACATCTATCGAGGAACTGATAGCGGTTGATGGTATTGGTCCAGGTACGATGAAGCAACTCGGTGACAGCATCACTGTCGGCAGTCCTCTAGAAACTGAAACAACGGCGGCCATGGCAGCACCCCAGCAGTAATCCATGGATGCTTCAATGAATAAGCCTTAAGGATATTTCCTTAAGGCTTATTCATTTCTTAAAGTGCGAAACAGATGCGCACAAATATCGATTTTTAGCAGTACCCTATCGTTTTTAGATCCTGGTGTGATAGAGTATGCGCCAATGGAAAAAATTCGTTTATCCAAACTAATGTCTGAACAAGGCATATGCTCAAGACGTGAGGCTGATCGTTATATTGAATGTGGATGGGTTTATGTAGATGGCATACCTATAACAGAACTGGGCAGCAAAATCTTTCCTTCACAAAAAATTACGTTGCATAAAACAGCGCAAGCACAACAAACTCAGCTTGTGACTATTTTGCTTAATAAACCGATCGGCTATGTTTCCGGTCAAGCAGAATCCGGTTACACACCAGCAATCCATTTAATCACGGCAGATCAACAATATTGTGAGAACCCACCTTGCCGGCAATTTAAAACCATTCACTTAAAGAATCTTGCGCCCGCTGGCCGATTGGATATTGATTCACAGGGTTTGCTGGTACTGACCCAAGATGGGCGCATTGCAAAGCAGCTCATTGGCAGTCAATCAGTAATTGAAAAAGAGTATCTGGTACGAGTAAAAGGTGTTCTACCGCCAGAAAAAATAATGTTACTGAATCATGGATTAAGCCTGGACGGCAAATCATTAAAACCGGCCAAGGTAAAATGGATAAATAAGGATCAGTTACGTTTTATTTTACACGAAGGTAAAAAACGTCAAATCCGGCGAATGTGCGAAATGGTCGGTTTACAAGTAACAGGTTTAAAGCGCGTACGTATTGGTAAGATAAAGCTAGGTAATTTACCGGAAGGAAGATGGCGATACCTCAATAAAGGTGAATATTTCTGATATAGACTTGCACTTTATGTTTCTTGGATTCAAGAAAAAATGCTGTTCGCCATAAATTTCCAATTTTACTCCACTATCATTACTACTACATATATGATTTATAATGAATCTTCATTTATTTATCCCCTCATTATTTTGGTCTGACAGTTCACTCCCTGAAATTTATCAGGACTTACCGTTACCGTCGTTAGAAACACTGCTATCAAAAAGTAGGGTTGCCCATGGCTCAACAAATGATATCTACACCTGGCTATGTACAGCATTTCATATTGAGAAACAGCATGATTGGCCTGTCGCTCCAATAACGCAACATTTGGATGCTGTAGAAAGCAAGCTTGAATATCCACGTTCGGATTATTGGCTCCGGGCCGACCCGGTTCATCTTCGCATCGAGCAAAACCATATTATGCTGGCTGACAGACATATTTTCCAGCTAACCCATGATGAAGCACTTCAATTTACCGATGCGATAAATCAACTTTTGGTTAACGACAATATCACAGTGTTCCCTTTTCATCCTTATCGCTGGTACATTTGTCTGCCCGAACCACCCGACCTATACACGCATACTTTAAATACGGCAAGTTGCAAAAATATAAACAACCTTATGCCAACCGGAAAAGCGAGCATCAATTGGCATAAAATAATCAATGAAGTTCAGATGTTACTTCATGACCACCCACTTAACCAACAGCGGGAAGCTCGAGATCAACTTGCCATCAATAGTTTGTGGTTATGGGGCGGAGGAAAATTGCCACAAACCAGTCGTTCCTTATACACAACCATTTGGACTAATAATGATTTTGTACGAGCACTGGGTAAATGGAGTAGCTTGCAGTACAAACAACTACCTGGTGACGCATCATTGTTATTACAGGCTGCTGATTCAGAGAATCATTTTGTTTACCTTGATGAACTATTAAATGATGACAAATACAACAATGCTTACAGCTGGCGCGACAAGTTATTACAACTTGAACGTTTATGGTTTACACCACTTCATACCGCTTTAAAAAACAAACAAATCACATCGCTCAAAATTTCGAGCATCAATGAAAATGGTAGTCATGATTTTTTTGCAAAGCCCTCAAGTCTTAGGAAATTTTGGTCGACTATAAAACCTTTGTCTTTTTATGCCGATAAAAAGTGAGACAAACTGTTTTATACCTTTGGCAATAAAGTTGCTTAAAATTTATGACAAATACGATCAAACTATATATTTCTCCTGGCCTTGCTTTACTCTCCGCAACACTTTTGGTGTTAATTCATCTTTATTTTAACGAAGTGGGTACATTTTGGGTTGCAACCATGTGGATAGGCTTATTCTCCGCAATTCTGGTTATGCTGGGGCAGTTTATTCATACAACCAAGGAAATTAGAAATTACTCCGAACAATTAACAGCTAACAAGGAAAGATTGACAAACGAAATAAAGCACCGTCTTTGGGCTGAAAAAACAACTGCCGAGAGTAAAGCAAAATCTCAGTTTATTGATGAAAATATCCCGGTAATGCTGGCCTATTTTAATGCCGATCAACGCTGCCGCTACCATAATCGGTTATACCGAAAATGGTTTGGACTCAAACCGGATCAAATTGATGGCATACTGCTATCTGAGTATGCTGGCACTGAGTTTTCAGCCAGCATTTCAAATCATATCGATGATATCTTATCGGGAAAAACCGTGCATGAAGAACGTGTTTTGAAATCAACGAAAGGCTTTCCCTATATTTTCATTGAACAATATATTCCGCATTTGGACAATAAAGGAAAAATAGTCGGTTTTTATACACTGCACACCCCGCGTGCACAGGAGAAACATCTTGTAGTATCGAAAAATCATGAATTAGACAAACATGTTACGCTTGAAAAAAACGTTCAAACTACGGAAGCAAATGCAGATGGTTCATCGTCACAAAATGCCGTTACCGCAGCAAAAATTGCACAGGCGATTGATAATGGTAAATTCAATATTTACTGTCAAAAAATTGCTCCTATAGATAAAAACGCTAATCTACCTAACCAGTACGAAGTACTGATTCGTATGCTGGAAGAAGAAAACAATTTAATGCCGCCAGGGTCGTTCCTGCCTTTAGTTGATCAATTCGGTTTAATGCCAAAACTTGATCGATGGGTTGCGAGTTTTATCATAGAATGGGCCGAAAGACATCCTTTTAAGTCTGAATCTATTTTTTGTATTAATGTTGCAAAGGATACTTTACGGGATACCAAATTTATTGCGTTTATCACAGAAAAATTACAAAAAAACAAAATTCCTGCTGCTTCGCTATGTTTTGAAATTGAAGAAACGGATGCGCACGAAAACACTAAAGATTCAATTTTATTTACGGAAGCAATTCGTAAACTGGGCTGCTTAGTGACACTTTGCAGCTTTGGCCAAAGTTCAGCTTCCATGGAATTACTCAAGAAAATGAAATTTGATTATCTAAAAATCGATGGCAGCATCGTCTGTAACATGCTTTATGACGATGAGGATATGATACGTATCAAAGGAATTAATCAAATTGCACGTAGATTGTCTATAAAAACTATTGCTGAGTTGGTTGAAACAAAAGAGACAATTACCAAGTTACAGGAAATTGGAATCAATTATGCGCAGGGTTTTGGCATCGCTAAACCTCGTCCACTCGATGAATTGTATTCTGTGGTGAAAAGCTCAACACCGACACCAAAAATCAGCGAGGGTGAAAAAATAAGAGAAAGTGCCTAGGAGATGTTGCCAATTTTAGTGAACTGTTGCGACGGGCACCCATTTCGGACCTCTACAAGGTAGAGTGAGCAAAGTATAGCACCCCACATGAGCGAATGGAATGATAACGCAGCGGGGGCACAAAACGGGAAGTGACAATGTTCACCATGAACATTGTCACCCGGGTATTTTGAATTAGACAGCCTTTACCATACTTTCAACAACTTTCTTGGCGTCACCAAAGATCATCATGGTCTTATCCATATAAAACAGATCATTGTCCAGTCCTGCATAACCCACACCCATACTCCGTTTTACAACCATAACGGTACGCGCTTTTTGCGCTTCCAATATCGGCATGCCATAAATTGGGCTTCCGGGAACATTTGCAGCCGGATTAACAACGTCATTTGCACCTAACACCAATACAACATCGGTATTTGGAAAATCACTATTGATTTCATCCATTTCCAGCACTTGTTCGTATGGAATTTCTGCTTCTGCCAACAAAACATTCATATGACCAGGCATACGTCCTGCGACAGGATGAATGGCGAAACGTACATTGACTCCTTTTTCTTGAAGCATTTCAGCTAATTCTTTAACAGCATGCTGAGCACGTGCAACAGCCAGGCCATAGCCTGGAATAATGATAACACTGTCCGCGTTACCCATCAGGAAAGCCGCATCATCGGCACTACCGCTCCGGTAGGTTTTTTGCGTGCCATCGTCAGCCACCGCTGCACCGCCATCGCTTCCAAAGCCACCGAGAATAACTGAAAGGAAGGGACGATTCATGGCTTTACACATAATGTACGAAAGAATCGCACCGGAACTGCCTACGAGTGATCCCGCAATAATCAGCATCGGGTTTCCTAAAGAAAAACCAATACCCGCTGCCGCCCATCCTGAATAAGAATTCAACATGGAAATAACAACCGGCATATCAGCGCCACCTATTGGGATAATGATCAGGAAACCAAGCAGGAAAGCGATCGCAGTCATAACGATGAATGCCGTCCAGTTTGTCGTCTCGCTGAAGAAAAACCACAGACCAAACCCGATCATGACAATTGCCAGCAACAGATTGAGCATATGCTGCCCGGTGAAAACAATCGGCGTACCGCTCATGCGTCCGGACAATTTAAGAAACGCAATCACTGAGCCAGACCATGTCATGGCGCCGATAAAGGTTCCTAAAAATAACTCCAGCTTACTGCCAGTGGGCAGTACTTCAGGCAAACCAAATGAAACCGGGTTATTGATTGCTGCAATGGCAATGAACACAGCAGCCAGACCAACCAGCGAATGCATAAACGCCACTAACTCCGGCATTGCGGTCATTTGAACGCGTTTAGCGATAATCGTACCAATCACTGCGCCAATCGCGATACAACCAACAATCAGCGTCCAGTTTTCGGTCAGTGTCATGGTCGTTGATACAGCAATAACCATGCCAAGTATGCCGAACATGTTTCCGCGGCGTGCTGACTCCGGTGAACTAAGCCCCTTTAGTGCCAATATAAAAAATACTGAAGCAACTAAATATGCGAGTGCTACCATATTTGCTGACATTTACGCACTTCCTTTTTTATCTTTTTTCTTAAACATTTCCAGCATCCGTTGACTCACCAGAAATCCGCCAAACACATTAACCGCCGCTAACGTTACGGCTACGGCGCCCAACCACACACCCCAGTCCATTTCCGCAGGTCCTGCGGCCAACATGGCGCCAACAATGATAATACTTGAAATCGCATTGGTTACAGACATCAAAGGCGTATGCAATGCCGGCGTTACATTCCAAACCACGTGGTAACCGACAAAGATGGCCAGTACAAAAATTGTTAGATTGATAATAAGTGGATCTACATCACCTATCATATTCACTCCTTTTAAATTCGTTATATCGGTTAGCTTTGACTGATAACACTACCGTCACTGCACACCATGGTACCGGCAATTATTTCATCTTCCCGATTTAGATTTAACTTACCTTCCTCATCAACAATCAAATTAAAGAAATTCAATAAGTTGCGAGCATACAAGGTACTGGAATCCGCCGCCACCAAGCCCGGAATATTTGCGACACCAACCAGATGTACGTCATACTTGACAACCGTTTTATCCAATTCGGATAAAGGACAGTTACCGCCGGCTTCAACGGCCATATCTACAATAACTGACCCTGGCTTCATGGCTTTTACCGTATCTTCATTGATCAAAACCGGTGCCGGACGACCTGGAATCAGCGCAGTTGTAATAATGACATCAGCAGCCTTTGCTCGCTCATGAATTAACTCACCTTGACGGCGTTTATAATCTTCAGACATCTCAGTGGCGTAACCACCCGCTGTTTCTGCACTGGCTTTTTCTTCATCAGTAAGCTCTACTTCGACAAACTTCGCACCTAGACTTTCCACCTGCTCTTTAACTGCAGGCCGTACATCAAATGCCTCCACCACTGCACCCAGTCTTTTTGCGGTTGCGATTGCCTGCAGTCCGGCAACACCCGCGCCCAACACAAGCACACGCGCAGCTTTAACTGTACCGGCAGCAGTCATCAGCATCGGAAAAAACCGTTGATAAATATCAGCTGCCAGAATCACGGCTTTGTAACCGGCAATATTTGCCTGTGATGACAGTACGTCCATATTCTGGGCACGTGTTATTCTGGGCAGTTTTTCCATCGAAAAAGCTGTTAAGCCATGATTTGCCAGTGTTTCTATACCCTCACTTTTATGTGGCGCCAATAAACCAATCAAAATAGCGTCTTTACGCATTTTTGCCAATTCATCAGACTCTGGGCCGCGTACTTTCAGGATAATTTCAGACTGGCTGTACAACGTTTCTGCATCGGCGACGATTTTCGCGCCGGCAGCTTCAAATTCCGAATCAGGTATGCTTGCACCTGCACCAGCACCAGTTTGCACTGATACGACATGAATACCCTTTGCAGTATATTTTTTAACGGTCTCCGGTGTGGCTGCTACTCGTGATTCTCCCCCGCGTATCTCTGCAGGTATGCCTATATGCATCGATGATCTCCCTTATTTTGCCAACAGGCTTGCAAACAAAAATTATTATTAATTTTAAAACAATGGATATTTTTTCTTAAATGGTGTGAATTATAAATCAATTTGCACTTCACGTAATAGCCTCCTTAGAAAGGAAGCAACTAAATATTATTAAAATTCGACCAGAACACCTTGTCTGGCATCACTTGCACGCTGAAAAGCCAAAGCGGAAATAGCCAGGTCACCTAAAGCCAAACCACGGAAAACAAATGCCGTGCGTTCTGATAAATCGGTACGTCCATCGATTTTTCCATTGACAAGATCTGTAAAATCACCCGAAACCAGGTCCGGCTGCACTAACGGGTTAGACATTTGCGCTTCCTGTTCTGCATCATCAATAATGATGCGTTCAAAAATCGACATACTTTCAGTAAACCAGGGGGCAGCCAGGTCGGTCATCGTCACAAAGGCTCCCGGTTTCAGCCATCGCGCATCCAAGAAGGGCTTCAATTCCGGCGAAAGCGTCACCGAAGTAATTACCAAATCTGCGCCATGCATGGCTTCCTGTGGTGATTGACTTGCAATAGCTGTCAATCCCAAATTCATCGCACTATTGCATAATGCATCCCTATTAGCAGATCCTCGACCAAACGCACGAATTTCTTTTAAAGAAAACAATTCTGCAAAAGCTTTTAAGTGACTTTGTGCCTGCACGCCACATCCGATAAATGCCGCAACAGAAGCATCTGCATTGGCAAGTCTTTTAGCTGCAACAGCACTTAATCCCGCCGTACGAACGGCTGTCACCCATGCGCCATCCAGAACGGCCAGCGGTAGGCCTGTATCACTATCCAGTAGCGTTACCAAGGCATAAATACTTTTTAACCCACGGCTTGTATTCTTCGGGTTTAACATCAAAGTCTTGACCGCCATAATTTGCGGTTCATTTGCGGCGGCGAGTGTCGCCATCATGTATCTTCCATCAGGCGGGGTGATAACGGCTTTAGGCGCATTCCAAGCTTGTGCGCAACTGCGGCCCCGGATCAGTTGTTCAATACTGCTCACAACCGATTCTGTTGACAATTGCAGCTTATCCAGCACATTGTGCGATAGGAAGCTGATCTGAGTACAATCTTCGGGGTTCATGGTCTTCGTTAGTCACATTAAACAAAGTGACAACATGTTTTTATTCTTCCGGTTGTTGTTCAAGCCGCTTGATCTGTTCCATTAAAGACTGCCGTTCATCGTTCAACTCATTGAACTGAAGATATAACCGATCCAGATCAGTGGTCAGTTGTTCCACACGATCCTTTTTTTCTTGTTGACGTTGCATCATTTCTTCATATTTCGGGATCGGCGTGCTTTGAACTGTAGCACCAGGTAAGTCAGCCAGCGGCGACCCTTGAATTTCATTACGACGCAGTTCCTGAATCATCAAAAACTGCTGATGCACCGCCTGAGCTTCCTGTTGAACACGCATCAACGCCTTTTCAAGACGAAGAACCTCTTGTTCATTTTCCGCCCAAACGATGATGGGGAACATCATCAATAACGCTATAAACGATTTCACGATGCCGTACTCCCTTTATTATCTGGTAAATTTATGCTAGGGGTGTCGTCATGAGTTATGTGCATTTCTGCGCGAGCAGATTTTTGATAAATGTTTGTGAAAAGTACGTGGGGCATAGCCGTAGCTATGTTCAAGTACTTTGAATAAATAGGCGCAAAAATCTGTCGCGCCCTTCGGGTTTGTTTTTCGAACAAAATTGTCGGCGTTTTTGTTCCT
>JAGRFM010000195.1 GCA_020446045.1 Nitrosomonas sp. | reverse complement strand
TACATTGCATTTGGACATTACCGCAAGACGATGGTGATTATTCAATCCGGTGGAATATGCTGAAAGGACGATTTTCCAGGACAATCGACCATGGTGAAAGCATTTCGAAAAGTCGGCAAAAACGCCGGGAAAGAGGTATATGGCAGCGCCGATTTTGGGCGCATTTAATCACAGACCAAGACGACTACAATCGCCATTTCGATTATATTCATTGGAATCCGGTGAAGCACAGCAAAGTAGCAAGAGTGGCGGAATGGCCGTATTCCAGTTTCCACCGTTATGTCAGGCAAGGTATTTATTCGGAGAATTGGGGAAATGATGAGCGATATGAAATTGAAGATGCAGAGTACTCGAACGATGCGCTTCACGTTGTTCAGTACATCCTATGGCCCTTTTATTTCAACAGTTTAATGAGTTTGTGCCATCCTTTTTTTATACATATAACCGGAGAAGAGCCACTTTTTTTATCCTTAATAAAGGTAAATCACCCGTATCTATGGATATTTCCTTTAGTATGTTTTCAGCCTGCGCTAAATTTAATCTTTTTTTAGATAAAACAGCGGCAGATGAGTAGGGGTTTTTATCATGTGTATAGGATGTCACTATACCTTTAATTGTTTCAGAGTTAGATTCTAGTGGAAGATAAAATCTCCAATACATGTATTCTTCGTTTTGTCGGTCAGTTGAGTTACCTGAAAGAATAAATTGATCAGTGCCACTCTCAAATGTAACAGCCCCTTTGTATTCAAGATTTGTAATTTCCTGTTTCATTTTCCACACAAGGTCACCTTTAAATCCCGTTTTATGAGTAGGTCACTTTTAAAGATTTGATTCACACCATCCTTGACTGAATAATGATATTCACACCACTTCCATTTCAATACGTGTTTTTTAAGATATCGAAACGGCCAGAAAGCAACTCTGCCTATTGATGGTGCTAACAACCCCAATGTAACTCCAATGACAATTTGAATAAACCAATTCGGTTCTATATCCATCGTCTATCTCTAAATATCCGCCATATCAAAGGTGTTAAATTCAATTGTTTTGCTTACCATACCAACCACTAATTATTTTGCTCATTCCTCGGTTTCGCGGTCATGCTGTCCTGATATTCCTGAAAATGTTCGCTGCTGCAAAAGTATTTTCCGTCAAAGCGAATGGCTTCTTCTTTGGGTATCAGAATTTCGCATTGATAACAGTGAATAATGTCGCCTTCGGGCATTTCTGAACTGCTCTCGGCTGGTGGGGTTCGCTTGGGGCGTTCTTCGGGTGCTGGGGCTGAAGTTTTCGCAGTTGCAGAGGATGATTCCTGTTCTTGTTCCTGCTCCTGTTTGGCCTGTTCATCGTCGGTATTGGCCCAGTTGGCTTTCTGATAATCTACTTGGGGATAGGCTTCTTCCAGCATTTTGACCGGCTCGCCCAGCAGAATTTCCTTGTAGCTGACATAAATGGAGGCAAAAATCACGGGGCTCAATATCACCAGTCCGATATACGGCAGCAGCAGCACGATAACGGATAACATATTTAAAATCAGGTTGTAGACAAAGAACGGAATAATGTTGCGGATACAGGCCAGAAAGCTTTTTTTCATCGCATTGAGCGGCGAGAAATTATGCAGAATGATCAATACCGGTGAAAAAACAACAGCCATTAACAATGGGATCTGCAGCACAATGACCATCAGAAAAGATGACAGAATGCCGCTGGATATTTCTCCGATTTCACTGCTGTCGTAGCGTTTGCCGTCTTCGAGCATGGCGATCAGGTCACCACCGCCGGTTGACAGAAACAGGCTGTAGATAGTCACTAACCCCAGGAGAAAGATAATGCCGACCGTGACGAGTGGCGCCAAATGGGTTTTAAAACCGATAAACAGGTGTGAAACTTCTATTTGCCGCCCTTGTTCCTGTTCGCGACACGCCACCATGACGCCAGCTAAAAAAATCGGTGCGGAAAGCAAAAAAATAACAGGCCCGGCCATAGGCATCATCAAAGAAATGGTGACCGCAATCAGAAAAGGAATAAAACAAATCAACATCCAGACCATTGGTGCTTTACGAAACATTTGAAAGCCCTGTGTGATCCAATACCATCCATGTATGGCGCTGACTTGACGAATTTCCATTAGTACTTCTCCAGTTTTAAATTCGATATGACGATTTTTATTGTCTTGCGTGTATTATAGAGGCTGAATATACGGTTATAAATCTTTTCAGGTGTTATAACCAGAGTTGCTGTAGTTTATCCTGATTTCCGGCATGATGTTGTAACAGCATTTTAAAAGCATTCGGGTTTTTGGCATGTGTCAGTTCTCCCGCTCTGGGTAAATAGTAATCGTACAGACGGGAAATCCAGAAACGCAATGCACCGGCGCGCAGCATAACCGGCCAGAACCCGTGTTCAGCATCGGTTAACGGTCGTATTGTGTGATAAGCCTCCAGCAGCGCTAAAGTACGTTCTTCATGTAAAACACTGTGTTCAGTGACACACCAGTCGTTGATGACAATGGCTAAATCGTATAACAGATTATCATTGCAGGCAAAATAGAAATCGATGACGCCGCCTATGGTGTGGTCGGTGAAAAGAATATTATCGCGAAACAGGTCGGCATGAATGACGCCGCTGGGTAGCTCGTTTGTTTGATGCGCTGACTGGAAGCTTAATTCATCTTCCAGTAACCGGCGTTCTTCCTGATTCAGGAATGGTTCGATCTCCGGTTTCCTGGCCTGCCACCAGTTCAGGCCGCGCGGATTTTCCATCTTGACGGAATAAGACTGACCGCTCAGATGCATTTTTGCCAGTATGGCGCCGACTGCTTTGCAGTGGGATGTTGCGGGGTTTTCAAGCGATTTTCCGGGCAGGCAAGTGACTATGGTTGCCGGTTTTCCGTTCAGTTCGCCGAATAATTGCCGGTCATGCATGGGAACCGGTGCGGGACAGGGAATCTGATGCGCCGACAGGTGCGCCATCAGATTCAGGTAATAAGGCAGTTCATCCGCAGTCAATTTTTCGAATAGTGTCAGGACAAATTTGCCTTCGGAAGTCGTCACAAAAAAATTGGTATTCTCGATGCCGGATGAAATACCTTGAAAATCGATCAATTCTCCCAATGCGTAGTTTTTCAGCCAGCCGGAAAGTTGGCTTTCGGATACAGGTGTGAAAACAGACATGCGGTAGTAGCTTTAAAATAAACTAAGTATGCTCGTGGCGTAATGAAACATGATGAAAATGGAATGAGTCGTTCAAGTAAGCATTGTTTGATTATCAGAATTCGAAAAGTTTCCACATGGGCGCACTGACATTACTTCCCGGTTCTCCGGAATGCTCATGGGCCCGGCCGCGATTTTTGACCAGGTAGTAAGGCAGGCCGATGCGCGGGGTGACTTTGATCATATACAGTTCACCATTGACACGGTATTCTTCGATGACATCCTCTCCACGCTTGATAATGGTAATCTGCGGCTCAAGATCGGGGTCCAGTTCCATATCGGGTGGCAGAGGCGGCGGAGTGGCTAATTCGGGAAACTCTGACTCATCAAGATCCGGTAGTTCAGGAATTTCGGGGATCGGTATCAGGTCTTTCGGTCTGTCGGATTGCGCCAAGAGGGGTAAAGTGTACGATAGCAAAAAGCTAAACGACAGGATTATTAATGATTGTTGCATTCGGTACATGGCTTATTCCGGTAATTCGTGTTTGGCGCAGGGGTTATTTTACCCAAATTCACGCGGATTGGTTACAGATTCAACTGAATTTCACGTTCTTCGGTGCTCGGTTCAAAGCCGCGCGTTTCATAATATTTGAAAATGGCGTTTACAACTTCAGCCGGCTCGTCAATGATTTGTATCAGGTCCATGTCATCCGGCGAGATAAAGTTTTCAGTAACCAGTGTTTTCCGGAACCAGTCGATTAATCCATCCCAGAAATCCGAGCAGACCAGTATGATAGGCATTTTACGTGTTTTTCCGGTTTGTACCAGTGTGAGCGCTTCCATGAGTTCATCGAGTGTGCCGAATCCGCCTGGCATCACGACATACGCGGTGGCAAATTTAACGAACATATATTTGCGTGCAAAAAAATGGCGGAAAGACTGGCTGATATCCTGATAGGCGTTACGACGTTGTTCATTGGGCAACTGGATATTCAGGCCGATACTCGGTGATTTTCCATAGAAAGCGCCTTTGTTGGCGGCTTCCATAATGCCTGGCCCGCCGCCGGAAATTACCGAAAAACCGGCATTAGAGAGCAGGCGCGCAATTTGTTCGGTGAGTTGATAGTGAGGATGATTGATATCGGTTCTTGCACTGCCAAAAATACTGACAGCGGGTTGAATCGTGTCAAGGCGTTCCGTTCCTTCGACAAATTCTGCCATAATGCCGAATAAGCGCCACGATTCTTTCGCTGACCATAACTTGTCCAGCGAGAGTGCGGCAGGTGGTTTGTTTAGCAGGCTCATAGGATTATTTGAATGAAAACGTTATTACTGGTTGATGGTTCGTCTTATCTTTATCGTGCTTATCATGCCCTGCCTGATTTGCGCAATCATCAGAATCAGCCGACAGGCGCAATTCATGGTGTATTGAATATGCTCAGGCGTTTATTCAAAGATTATCAAGCGGATTATAGCGCGTGCGTATTTGATGCAAAAGGTAAAACTTTCCGCAATGAGATTTATCCGGAATATAAGGGACACCGTCCATCGATGCCGGATGATCTGGTCGCGCAGATTGAGCCGTTACATGCCTGTATCGAAGCCATGGGCTGGCCGTTGCTGATTGTCGAAGGTGTGGAAGCAGACGATGTGATCGGAACGCTGGCAAGGCAGGCCGAAGCACAGGATATGCGCTGCATTATTTCGACCGGCGACAAAGATATTGCGCAACTGGTTAATGCTCATATCACACTGGTAAATACCATGAATAATGAGGTGCTGGATACCGAAAAAGTCCAGGCCAAATTTGGTGTCAGTCCGGAACGTATGCTGGATTATCTGATGCTTGTCGGTGACAGCTCGGATAATATCCCCGGTGTGGAAAAGGTAGGGCCGAAGACCGCAGTCAAATGGCTTGCACAATACGACTCTCTGGACAATCTTCTTGCCCATGCGGATGAAATCAAGGGTGTGGTCGGAGAAAATTTGCGCAAAGCGATTGACTGGTTTGAAACGTCGCGCAAACTCGTCGCGATTAAGTGCGATGTCGATTTGCCGGTAACGATTACGGATCTGGAGTTCAAACCGCAGGATACCGAACGGCTGGCAAAACTGTATGAAGAACTCAGTATGAAAACATCGCTGCAGGAGTTGCGGCAACAAAGCAAAACAAATTCGACTGATGCGGGTGATGACGCTATACCGGATTCAGTCGTAAATTCAGGTGCTAATTTAAGTGGAAATGATTGTCCGGTTGATTACCAGACTGTTCTGACCGAGGCGCAACTGGACGACTGGCTGAAAAAACTGAATGCCGCGTCGTTGGTGTCCATAGATACGGAAACGACCGGTCTCAATCCCATGCAGGCCGAACTGGTTGGGATTTCACTGTGTATCGAATCGGGTCATGCGGTCTACATTCCGCTAATGCACCAGTATATCGGTGCGCCAAAGCAACTGGAACGAATGTATGTGCTGGAAAAACTGAAACCGTGGCTGGAGAATCCGGACAAGCTCAAGGTAGGGCAGAATCTGAAATATGATAAACATATTCTGGCCAATCACGGTGTTGGTTTGAACGGTATTGCACATGACACGTTGTTGCAATCCTATGTGCTGGAATCGCACAAGCCACATAATATGGATAATCTGGCGTTACGGCATTTGGATATTAAAACGATCAGTTATGAGGAGGTGGCCGGGAAGGGAGCTCAGCGCATCTGTTTTGATCAGGTTGCCGTAGAGAAAGCGGCCCATTATGCTGCAGAAGACGCCGATATCACGTTGCGTCTGCATCAATATCTTTATCCGAAAATTCAAGCCGACGAAAAGCAATTGGTTATTTACCGGGATATCGAAATACCCGCAATGGAAGTGCTTTTTACCATGGAACGGCAAGGTGTTTTACTGGATCAGCGTTTGCTGCACGAACAAAGCCTGGAACTCAGCCAGAAGCTGGATACCCTGGAGCAACAGGCATTTGGCATTGCCGGGCAACCGTTTAATCTGAATTCGCCCAAGCAGATACAGGAAATTTTGTTTAACCAGTTGAAATTGCCGGTTATCAAAAAAACACCCAAAGGTGTGCCTTCGACGAATGAAGATGTCTTGCAGCAACTGGCGCTGGATTACCCGCTGCCGAAAATTCTGCTCGAATACCGTTCGCTTTCCAAATTAAAATCGACCTATACCGATAAATTGCCGCAGATGATTAATCCGAAGAGCGGGCGTGTGCATACCAATTATGCCCAGGCCGTTGCGGTAACCGGCCGCCTGGCCAGCTCCGACCCGAATCTGCAAAATATTCCAGTGCGTACCGCAGAAGGCAGGCGGATTCGTGAGGCGTTTATCGCGCCTGAGCAGCATAAAATAATTTCTGCGGATTATTCGCAAATCGAGTTGCGTATCATGGCGCATATTGCGCAAGATGAAGGGTTACTCAAGGCATTTGCGGCTGGAGAAGACATCCACTGCGCCACGGCTGCGGAAATTTTTGCCTTGCCGCCGGATCAAATCGATGCAGAAAAAAGACGCTATGCCAAAGTGATCAATTTTGGTCTGATTTACGGCATGTCTGAATTCGGTTTGGCCAATCAGTTGGGTATTGAACGCAGTGCTGCGCGGGCGTATATCGATCGGTATTTTACGCGTTATCCCAGGGTGGCCGATTATATGCAGAAAACACGCGAGAAAGCCAGAGCGGAAGGCTATGTTGAAACGGTGCTCGGGCGCAGGTTATGGTTGCCGGAAATCAACAGTCCGAACGGTATGCGTCGGCAAGGCGCAGAGCGTGCGGCGATTAATGCACCGATGCAGGGTACTGCCGCCGATATTATTAAACTGGCGATGATTGCCGTTCAGCAATGGTTATCAGAAGCCAAATTGCACAGTAAACTAATCATGCAGGTTCACGACGAACTGGTGCTTGAAGTGCCCGATCGAGAGGTGGACATGGTGTTGTCAGAACTGCCACAGTACATGGGTAATGTGATCAAACTCGACGTGCCTTTGCTGGTCGATATCGGCGTGGGTAAAAACTGGGAACAGGCACATTAGTGAAAATTGTGCCCGTCCTGAATCGTATTTTATTCCCGTGTTTCTACCTGTTTTAATTCGCCGATTTCTTCTGTCGCTACACTTTTGACACGGCGTTTTTGCCGCCGGAGTGGAGGCGGTTCATCGCCGCTAAGTATGATTTTTTCCGCCGGCGTCTCAATCATAACCAAACCACTTTCTTCCAGATTCGGCTTGTTTACGGGTGTGTGCTTGCTGCTGGTTTCGGCTGCAGCACCGGAGGATGCTTCAGGTGTCGGGGCAGGGGTGCTATCAATCGGTGGTTTTGCCGTTTCAACAACTGAAATTGCATCATTCGACTCTACCGCTTTAATTTCCATTTCCGCCTGAATGCTGTCCTGGGTTTTGGCAGGTTCAACCCTATCCAAAACAGTGTTGTGTTGTGCTGATTGATTTTCTGTTTTCTTGTCAGTGGATTCCTTCGCTATGACAGGATGCGCCTGATCTCTGTCAGTTTGTGATCCGGAATTTGAGCCGGATGGCTGTGCCAATTCGGCTTCTGCAGATTCCTGGCTAGACGCTTGCTCAGTAGTTTCTTCTTTTTTTGCCTGAGCTGATGTTGATCGTGCAGTACGATCCCTTTGCCTTGGGCTGCGGCGTCTGCGAGGACGTTTTTGTTCATCCTGTTTTTCGGTGGAAATATTGTCCGATTCTCCTTCTGAGGCAACACCCGTAGTATCGTCGCTCAATAACGTGGGTTGGTCGGGCGAATGCTGATCGGATTGCAAATCCGTTTTCTGTTTTTTATTAACAGTGTCTTCGTCTGGTAAATCTACCGGTGATTTTGCGATGACTGCATTCTCAACCAAGGCTTGCGGATCTGGATTCTTTTGTTTTGTTTTTGCCTGACTTTTTCGGTCTGTACGATTATCAGTACGACTGCGCGAACGCCCCCGGCTGCGCACACTTTTTTTACCTTTGTCCTGGGTTGCAGGTGTTTCTTTTTCTTTAGGTATTGCGTTGTCGGCTTCCTGGATTTCTATCTTTTCTTCGGTGCCATGCGCCGGTTTAAACCAACTGAAGAATTTATCCAGCAGTGAAGTTTCTTTTAATCTCTCTTCCCGGGTAGGCACGGGCTGGGTTGGCGTGATACCTTGCACGGCAGCCTTGGGAAGCTGTGCTTTTTGTTTGCGTTCAGTCAGATCCGGCACAAGATCTTCAGCCGCTTTGTCGATCATCGCGTAGCTGGTCTGTGGTTCAGCCTGTTTTACTTCTTCATGGCGTAAACGGGTTATCTTGTATTTGGGCGTTTCCAGATGAATATTCGGAATCAGTATGATATCGACTTTAAGCCGTTGTTCAATTTCATAAATCTCGGTACGCTTCTCATTCAGCAAATAGGTTGCCACTTCAATGGGTAATTGAACATGCAGTGCACTGGTATGTTCTTTCATGACTTCTTCCTGAATGATGCGCAGCACATGCAAAGCCGAAGAATCCGTGCTGCGAATATATCCGGTGCCGTGGCAGCGAGAACACGAAGAATAGTTACTTTCACCCAGTGACGGGCGCAGGCGCTGACGGGAAAGTTCCAACAGGCCAAAACGCGAAATCTTACCGACCTGGACGCGTGCGCGATCCTGGCGTAATGCCTCTTGTAGACGTGCTTCCACTTCTCGTTGATTGCGCGGTGACTCCATATCGATAAAATCGATGACGATCAGTCCACCCAGGTCGCGTAAACGCAACTGCCGCGCAATTTCATCGGCAGATTCCAGATTGGTATTCAGTGCGGTATGCTCAATATCCGCACCGCGTATGGCGCGGGCTGAGTTGACATCAACCGATACCAATGCTTCTGTGTGGTCGATAACAATTGCACCGCCCGATGGCAAGGTAACCTGGCGTGAATAGGCGGTTTCAATCTGGTGTTCGATCTGAAACCGTGAGAATAGCGGAACATCATCATGATAGTATTTCAATCGGTCGACATTGGCCGGCATCACATGCAGCATAAACTGGCATGCCTGTTCGTATATTTCACGGTTGTCAATCAGAATTTCACCAATTTCGTGGCTGAAGTAATCACGAATGGCGCGAATAACCAGGCTGCTCTCTTGATAAATTAAGAAAACACCGCTTTGATTATGTGCTGCTTCTTCAATGGCATGCCATAACTGCGCGAGATAGTTCAGATCCCACTGTAATTCCTCTTCGCTACGCCCGATTCCAGCAGTTCGTGCGATGACGCTCATACCCTTGGGTATTTCCAGCTTGGCCAGTACTTCCCGCATTTCGTTGCGTTCATCACCGGTAATTCGGCGCGAAACGCCGCCGCTGTTGGGGTTATTGGGGATTAATACCAGATAACGCCCGGCCAATGAAATATACGTGGTTAGCGCGGCGCCTTTTGTACCACGCTCATCCTTGTCAACCTGAACAATGAGTTCCATTCCCTCTTTCAGAAACTCCTGAATGCGATTGGTCGATATTTCAGAAGCTTTTTCCCCGAAGCAATAGGGAGATATTTCCTTAAAAGGAAGGAAACCGTGACGTTCACAGCCGTAATCAACAAAAGCGGCTTCCAGACTCGGTTCGAGCCGTGTTATTACAGCCTTGTAAATGTTACTTTTTCGTTGTTCTTTATTAACTGATTCTATATCAAGGTCAATCAGTTTTTGACCATTAACAATCGCAACGCGCAACTCTTCAGGTTGGGTTGCATTAAATAGCATTCGTCTCATTTATTGCCTTATCGTGTACTGGTACACAAGCGTATTGTTAAAAATTCCTAAAAAAATAATTGTGACGACGAAATATTTGCCCGTTTAATCGTATTTTTGTTTAACAATTTATGTTAATAATTATGTTTTTTTTCGCTAAGTGAATATGATAACTGGTGTAGTGTAAATAATCCAGCTTGCTTATAATCAATATACAGAAAAATATTTTATGTAAATAAAGCTTCGGTATAAGTCCGAATGCTTATCTACATAATGTGTCAGTATTTTTTTACCTTTGAATAGGGAAATTTTCCTAAAGAAATCATTGTTTAGTTTTTATTATAAGATATTATTGAACCGGTTGTTTCTTTATTCAAAGATAGTGAAGATGATATTAGGAAACTACAGTGGATAAATAATGATCTATAATTCGTTATAGAAAAGAATTAGGCTTTTATTCCGCTGCTGCGGATTATAAAAAAAACTCAACATATAGGCAAAAAAAATCGATTGAAAACGGAAGTTATCAACGAAATTATTAGTGAAGATAGCAACAATCAGCGCATTGACAATTTTTTATTCAAACGTTTTAGAAATATACCCAAAAGTCACATCTACCAGTTACTGCGCAGCGGGCAGGTACGTGTCAATGGCAAACGGATAGTTTTTCATCATCGTCTGGTATCCGGGGATTCTGTCCGGATTCCCCCCGTCACATTAAATGCAACCCGATTATCGAAACAGCACGGAAATAAGCGGCAGCAATTTTTTTCTTTCCGTATCCTTTTTGAAGACGAAGCGCTGCTGGTGATTGACAAACCTTCCGGGATGGCGGTGCATGGGGGCAGCGGGGTCAGTTTTGGCGTTATTGAACAATTAAGAGCACAGCGGGCAAATCAGAAATTTCTGGAACTGGTTCACCGGTTGGACCGTGAAACCTCAGGCGTATTATGTCTTGCTAAAAAACGCAGTGCGCTGGTCGCCTTGCATCAACAGATTGCTTCCGGTCAGACTGAAAAGCATTACCAGGTACTGGTTAAAGGGAGATGGGCCAATGCGAAGCAGCATGTCAAACTGCCATTGATCAAGTTTGTGACTGATGAAGGAGAACGACGCGTTAGCGTTGCCGGAGGGAAACGGAAGCCAAAAAATATGGCGGGGAGCAAGGAAATGGCCTCGCATACCATTTTCACGCTTCAGAAAGCATGGCAGGATTACAGTTTGCTGGATGCCGAGCTGAAAACAGGACGGACACACCAGATACGCGTGCATTTGGCGCATCTGGGCTATCCTATAGTCGGCGATGATAAATATGGTGATTTTGCACTCAACAAGCGGCTGGCTAGGGCATCGGGAGATTCCGGCCTGAGCCGAATGTTTTTACACGCATCCAGTATGCGGATTAAACATCCGCTCACCGGGCAGGTGCTGAAATTGACTGCGCCACTGCCCGCCGATTTGCAGGCGTTTATAAATCATCTGGGGTGCTGATTGCCGCAAAGTGCTTGTGCAGCATGGTTTGCAACACCAGCCAGACATTATCTGCGATGATTTCCTGTGCTTCAGCCGTGGGGTGAATGCCGTCCGGCTGGAAAAAATCATGGTTTTCAGCAAAACCGTCCAATAAAAACGGGATCAGGCCGATCTGATAATCTTCTGCCAGTTGCGAATAAAGCTCGCGGAACTTTCGCGTATAGGTCATGCCATAATTGGGCGGTAATTGCATCCCGGCAAGCAGAACCGCCGTGTTATGCTGCTGGCAGATTGTGATAATCTCGGCCAGGTTGTTGTAAATGGTTTTGATGGAAGAACCGCGCAAGCCGTCGTTAGCACCCAGTCCCAGGATGATAATGTCCGGGCGGTGCTGTTTTAAAGCCTGTTCAATGCGATTGCGTCCGCCCAGTGTTGTTTCGCCGCTAATGCTGGCATTAACAACCCGGAAAGACGATGATTTGGAATGCAAACGCTTTTCCAGCAATGCAACCCAACCTGCTTCGGTGGGGATGCCGTAATTTGCCGAGAGGCTGTCGCCATATATCATAATGGTTGCTGTTTTAGTTGCCGTTTGCTGGGCCGGAGCCGCTACCGGGGCAGTACCCGGTATAATCAAACCCAATAAAAGGAATAAAGTTAGGAATTTTTTCATGATCAATAAGCCTATTTTATGGACGGATGCACTGACAAAACAGGTCAACACCGGTGATGAGCAACTGACAATTCTACGGAACATCACGCTTGAAGTGAATGCCGGTGAAGCCGTCGCCATTGTCGGCGCGTCCGGATCTGGAAAATCGACCCTGCTGGGCCTTCTTGCAGGATTGGATACACCGACTTCGGGTAAAGTTCATCTGGACGGCACCGATATTTTTACGCTTGATGAGGACAGCCGTGCGGCTTTGCGCGGAAAAATACTCGGTTTCGTTTTTCAATCGTTTCAATTGCTCCCGGCACTGACTGCGCTCGAGAATGTCATGCTGCCGCTTGAACTGTCCGGCGTCAATTCCGCCGAATCGACCGCGCGGAAGCTGTTGCAACGCGTTGGTCTCGAACAGCGTTTGCAGCATTATCCCAAACAACTGTCCGGTGGAGAGCAGCAGCGTGTCGCCATCGCACGCGCCTTTGCCACCGACCCCAAACTCCTGCTGGCCGATGAACCGACCGGCAATCTCGATTCCACCACCGGCAAGCAAATCATCGAACTCATGTTCGAACTCAACCGCGAACTGGGCACGACACTTGTGCTGGTCACGCACGACGAACACCTGTCGCAACGCTGTTCACGCCAGATCCGGCTGGTCGATGGTATGCTGGCTTAAACTGTTCAATTTCATATCCGGTTATTGGTTCATGCTACAGGTGAATAACAGATATATGTGCTGCGTGGTTCGCGAATGATCAATCGTGATTGTGGGAATGAGCGTAGCGTCATCCACCGAAAATAATCTGTATACTTGGTGAATGATTTTTTCGGAGCGTTTTACTTTGAAAATTGACCAGGACTATTTGAAATTAATGCTGAATACGTTTGTCGAAGCGCCGCGTTCGTTTATCTGGGTCAATGCTTTGTTGGATAAAGGAATGGCTATGGACGATAAATTCCTGTTCCATATTCAAATACTCGAAGACCAGAAGCTGATCGAATGCCTGGATAAAATGAGCGATCTGGGGTATGAAATCACGCTGGGTGGTGAATACAAATGGCACAGCCGTCCGCTGAGACTCACTGCTGCCGGGCATGAATTTGCCGAGGCGATGAATCAATCAGAGATATGGGAGATTCTGAAACACGAATTCAAGGATGCGTCGTTATCCACGCTAAAATCCGCCGCTTCCACCCTTCTTAAAGCGTTTGCGAAAAAACAGATCAACAAATATCTTGAGTTTTAGGCATGACGAATTCCAATAATCAGTGCAGTCGCTGCGATCATATGCTCCCGGATGCTGAGGGTTCGTTTTGGCGCGAACCGGTGCTTAACTGCCCGTCCTGTGGAACCCGGCACCAGCGGGAAAGCCGCTTGGGCCGCCTGGTTTCATGGTGTATCGCCATGCCAGTTATATTGGTATTCCTTTTTATCTGGTTGGCCCTGGCCATTCTATTAGCCCAATTAATTTACTTCGAGGGCAGACTAACACTCCTGAGTTCTGGTGCAGCAATAGGGCTGATTATGATTCCTGTCTATCCGGGTAAATATCTGTATGCCGCAGTCAAGGAACTGTTGTCGAAAAGAAAAACCCGGTGCCTTGAAAAATAATCCAGCAATATTTTTCTGAAAGAAGAACAAATTTGTTGGGGCTTAACGTTGCTCCAATCTACCGTGTTGATGAACATGTTCAGGCGTAAACTTATCCAGGCTGCTTGCTGGACCGGTGTGCAGTCATTTTTCGATTGATTATCAAGTGTTTGACAACCGATGTGGTTTTATGTAGATTCAATTTTCGGGAAAAATGGTGTTTTTCCTATATTCAGTCTATCCAGCCGGGTAATGTGCACTGCCTGTACCGCAAAAGTGATGGTGCGACGATACCGTGACGACTTGGAACGACAACGTGCAGCTACTCGCCACATCACAGGGACAATGGAGAGGGGATATGCAAAAAGCCGAACCGCAACACAACCATACCCAAAACCAGCAGGCGCAACGCAAAGACAAGGGTGCGTCGCTCGAATCGCCTCAGGGAGAACAGATCGCGCAACTCGAGGCGATGGCGAACAATAATCCGCAGGTCAATGAACTGGCGCAATTGGCCGCGATGGCCAATAACAGCCTGCAGGCCGTAGCGCAACGCACACTCAGCGAACAATTCAGCAACAGCCCGCGCATGATTCCGCAACGTCAACAATTTACCCAAATCACGGGGGCTGCGGTGCAGCGGATGGGTGACGAGGAAGAACCGGTGCAGGGTCTGTTCCAATCCCAGCCCATTCAGCGTGTTGAGGATGAAGAATTGTTGCAGGGCAAGTTCGAAGTCAGCCAGCGAGTTGAAGATGAAGACGAGCTGATTCAGGGAAAATTCGACCCGGTGCAACGCGTGGAGGAAGACGAGTTGGTGCAGGGGAAATTTGAAACCGCTCAGTTGACAGAAGTACCGGCAGCAAAACAAAACAACACCGGGTTGCCCGACAACCTCAAGTCCGGCATCGAACACCTGTCCGGCATGTCGATGGACAATGTGAAAGTCCATTACAATTCTTCACAACCCGAGCAATTAAATGCGCATGCTTATGCGCAAGGGACGGATATTCATCTGGCGCCGGGGCAGGAAAAACATTTGCCACACGAGGCGTGGCATGTGGTGCAGCAGGCTCAGGGACGGGTGAAACCCACCATGCAGATGGCAGGGCAGCAGGTTAATGATGATGAGTCGTTGGAGGCTGAGGCGGATGTGATGGGGGAGCGGGCGGTTTCTGCTGGGGTGGTGCAGGAGCAGCAATACTTGGGAAATCCAATCGTGTCTGACGCCTTAGGTTCAGACCCTATCCGTTCCACTTTATTCACCGATAAAAATACAGTCGTTTCAAATGCTGCTATCCATATGGAAAGCAGTCAACTAAGGACCGTTTTTCAACGAAAGTCTCAACTTGTAGTGCAAATGACATGGAACGAAACTGAAGAAACGGAAGCGCAGAAAATATTAGGGCCAATGGATGGTCAAGAATTGGACGTGCCGATTGATGGATTATTAGACCAGCAGGCATGGGCAGGATTAGAGCACGAAGGATCTGTACATTTGGGAGGCTCGAGGTTCAATTTACTTCAACCCATTGAGGCCAAGAAAGTCGTTGCCAGAGCAGCAAAAATTTTGGAAGGATCTTTCATCATGACTCCACCTCCGGTAGCCTTTGTTACTCGAGCAGCCAAAACAGCAGATACAAGAGGGTTAGTTCTTCTCGATAGTCATCATACAATAAATGCGTCACGTATTATTAACGGAGATAAAAATGTTAAAGTAAAGCATGTTGCAAAGCCTACGCATCCGAATGGGACGACGACCATGGCTGATGTTGCGAAAAATCGTGAAGTCATAACAAAAAATAGAGCCAAAGCTAAAAGATATAATCAAACCGTGGCAGGACAACAAGCTATGCAACAAGCTGTTGATGAAATCATGAAGCAAAAGATTAAAAAAATAAACGAAATAAAGGAAATCACGCAACTAATTCAAATGATAGAGGAAAGTGGTATTGATGAATATAATGTTGAATACTACCAAGGCGCCAAAAATAGATTAGCAGAGCTGGAAAAAAATATTCAGGGTTAATTTTGAATCGGTCGATCGGCTTGTTTAACGCTAAAGTCAGCCTTGTGGAGCCCGGTACCAGTGGGAAAGCCGATCGGGCCGCCTGGTTTCATGGGGTGTCGCCTTGCCCTGATGCTGGTATTTCTTTTTATCTGGTTAATCCTGGCCATTCTATTAGCCCAATTAATCGACTTCGAGGGCAGGACTAACACTCCTGAGTTCTGGTGCTGCAATAGGGCTGATTATGATTCCTATCTATCCTGGTAAATATCAGTATGTCACGGTCAAGGAACTATTATCGTAACGGAAAATCCTGTGTATCGAAAAATAATCCAGCAATATTTTGCTGAAAGAAGAGCAAATTTGTTGGGACTTAACGTTGCTCCAATCTACCGTGTTGATGAACATGTTCAACCTAAAAACCTCAGTTGGATGGTGTTTAGAGCGCTTTGTTTATTATTTTTGGCAAGGCGCAATGAGGCGTAATAACCCGTTATTACAACGAATTGCAACACCGCAAAAAGTAAAAAACAATGGACTATAAGCATCATAGTGTTGGTCACCATTCAGGTTAAGGCATTTTGAAAAAATTTATATTTCTATTCATTAGGTTGTATTTCCTTGTAACGGTCAACTGAGGTTTTTAGGTTTAATCACTTTAAATGTTTTACAGGTGAAAAACTTTGCCGGTGCACTTCTGTTATACCATACATCTTGAGCGCTGCAATATGCGCTTTTGTGGGATATCCTTTATGCTGATCAAATCCATACTGAGGAAAACGCTGATGCAGTTTATACATCTCTGCATCACGGGCTGACTTAGCCAAAATAGACGCTGCTGAAATCTCTTTGATTTGGCTATCACCTTTTACAATTGTTTTTACCGGAACACTGATTTCTGGGCTATGTTTACCATCGATTAAAATGACATCAGGTATAATCGGTAAACGTTCAACCGCTCTTTTCATAGCCAGTAAAGCCGCTTGCAGTATATTTAATTGATCTATTTCAGCGACACTGGCCGATGCAACCGTCCAGGCTCTTGCACGTTCTTTAATACGCAATGCGAGTTCACCGCGTTTTTTCTCACTGAGTTGTTTCGAATCTGCAATACCTTGGATGTTATGATCCGGACCCAGAATCACACAGGCAGCCATCACTGGGCCGGCAAGCGGACCACGCCCGGCTTCATCAACACCTCCGATTAATTGAAGCACGGCAAATCAATCCGTTTTATTTCACAAACACCAAAATGTGCTTATGACACACTTCTTACTGTACACATCAATTTGGCTTCGGTCACTAATTGATCATCAACCTCTGCCCTCACCGAATACTTCCACAGCCCTTTGATCTGACGATCAATCGTTGCTTTTAGAATGAGCTGGTCGCCCGCCGTTACCGGCTTTTTAAAGCGCACGCCATCAATACCAACAAAATAATAAACCGAATCTTCCTTATTAGTGGTATTATCCTCAGACTTCAACGTCAGCAGTGCTGCTGCCTGCGCCAACGCTTCAACAATAAGCACACCAGGCATAACCGGATGATGCGGAAAATGCCCAACAAAAAAAGGTTCATTGATGGATACATTTTTCAATGCGACTATTTCTTTCCCGGCATCGATGGAAATTACTCTATCCACTAACAATATTGGGTACCGATGCGGCAAGTATTTAAGAATTTCATGAATATCCATTTTCATTTTTCCTTTTTATCTGATTCATGATCCAAAGGATATTGAGATACGCTTTTGCTATCCAACGCTTCAATTACCTTATCAGTGACATCTATACGCTGACTGCGATAAACCGAATCTTTTAATTGCAGTATCAAATCATATTGCTCTTTCTCAGCTATATGTTCGATGGTTTTATCGATCAAGTCCAGAATGATACTGTATTCCTCATTCTGACGAACGGTTAAATCTTCGCGCATCTGACGTTGTGCACGTTGATAGCTGCGACTTAAATTGGCCAATTCCCGTTCAAGTTCTCTTCGATCAATCTCTTCCATCGTCGAGTCATTTTTTTCGAGCTGATCCTGTAAGATTCTGGCCTGTTCCGCCATTTCTTTGATTTCAGCGTCCCTCGGTAGAAACTCCTCATCAATCTTTTTATGGGCCTCCAGGGCTGGCAGAGACTCACGCAGAATTTTCTCAGTATTGACCACACCTATCTTGATGCTTTCTGCATGCAGCGTTTTAACATTCGTTAATGGCAATAAAACAAATGCTATCAAAAGCATATATAGCCATTGTATCTTTACACTCAACGGATACCTCCGGTTGATCATTGCTTAATTAGAACTGCTGTCCAAACCTGAACTGGAACAATTGTAAATTATCTTCATCTTCTGCATTAAGCGGCTTGGCAACACTGACTTGAAGTGGCCCCATGGGTGAAATCCACATGACTGACAATCCTGCAGAATAGCGCATCAAATCCATAAACCCAACAGGCCGGCCATTAGCATCATGCTTTGATTTGAATTGATTAAATACCGTACCTGCGTCAACAAAAGCACCCAGTCGTATTGACCGGTCGTCTTTCATGAAAGGCATCGGGAATAACAGCTCAAGGTTTGTTACAAGGCGTTTACTTGCACCTAACGAAAACCTTCTATCTGAAAGCGTTCCGTCTGCATTAGGAACTTGTTCCCTGGGGCCCAATGAATTTAAATCATAGCCCCGTATTGAGTTATTACCGCCAGCAAAAAAGTTTTTGAAAAAAGGTAATGACTTCCCTGCATATCCATCAGCGTATCCAAATTCAGTATTCAGAAATAATGTGAAGGTTTCAGTTAATGGAAAATAAGTTCTTTGATTATAGCTGACTTTATAATAATTCAGATCTCCGCCCGGAACACTGGCTTCGGCAAATAAGCGGTGCGTCGTGCCCGATGTGGTGTAGATCGCACTATCCCGCCTATCCCTAGCCCAGCTTACCGTAACAGGTAAACTATAAACCGTAGCACTTTGACTGTCAGGATTGTTTGTAACATCTTTTACAAAGTCTATCGTCCTCTGCAAACTGTTCGGTGAAAGCTTGATACTGGTTTGTTCGACCCCTGCACTAAACGATACAATATCATTTTCAGCAATGGGGATGCCAAAACGCATAATAGCACCAGCAGTTGTCGTTCTGAACGCATTCACTCTCGATAAACGGGATGTATTCAGACTTCTTCTGTATACATCAGCCCCCAGTCGCACACCGTTAATAGTATAGTAGGGATTAGTAAATGATGCCGAGAAAACACGGTTGATCCGCCCCGTATTCACCTGCAAACTGAAATGATTCCCGGTGCCAAAAATATTATCCTGCGAAATAGAACCATTGAGTATCAGACCTTCCCGATCTGAAAACCCGGCACCAAACATTACGGCCCCTGTTGGCCGCTCCGTTACATTGATATTAACATCCACCTGATCCGGGGCATCGGATACCGGCGGTGTTTCAATATCGACACTGGTGAAATAGAATAAACGGTCCACGCGCTGTCTGGAAAGATTGATTTTCGATGTCGAATGCCAGGCGCCCTCCATCTGACGAAATTCCCGGCGTATAACTTCATCCTTGGTGCGGTCATTACCCGAAATATTGATACGCCGGACATAAACACGACGCCCGGGATCAACAAAAAATGTAAAACCAACCTGCTGGCTTTCATGATCCAGTTCAGGCGCCGCATTGACATTGGCAAAGGCATAGCCATCATCACCGAGACGGTCAGTGATCAGTTTGACCGATTCAGTCAGTTTTTCACGTGCAAAAACATCACCAGGCTGCAATAAAATAAGTGCTCTGAGTTCTTCCTCGGGAACCAGCAGCTCACCTGCCAGCTTTATCTCCGATACGTTATACTGCTTCCCTTCAACAAGATTGATGGTGATATAAATATCCTGCATGTTGGGCGTGATCGAAACCTGGGTAGATTCGATATTAAACTCCAGATACCCGCGATCAAGATAGTAAGACCGAAGCGTTTCCAAGTCTGCAGACAATTTCTGCTTGGAATACTGATCATTCTTGGTAAACCAGGTCATCAAACCCGGTGTTGTCAATACAAAATTGCTGCGCAATGTTTTATCATCAAACGTTTCATTGCCGACAAAACTGATTTGCTTGATACGTGCTGTGCGTCCTTCTTTAATGTCAAAGTTGATCGCAATCCGGTTACGTTCCAGCGGCGTGGTCGTTGTAGTTATCTTAACGGCGTATTTACCGGTGCTGATGTACTGTCTTTTCAGTTCCTGCTCGGCACGATCAAGCATGGAACGACTGAAAATACGGGATTCTGAGAGCCCGGCCTGTTTTAGGCCATCTTTAAGCTTTTCCTTATCAAATGCTTTGGCTCCGGTTATATTTATCTGGGCAATCGCCGGGCGTTCTTCAACCTCCACGATCAATACGCCATTTTCAGCCTTCAACTTGACGTCTTTAAAAAAACCCGTTGCATATAAAGCTTTTACCGCAGCTGTTGCTTTGGCTTCGTCTAAAATATCGCCGACTTTTACCGGCAGATAACTGAAAACCGTACCGGCTTCAGTCCGCTGTATGCCTTCAACCCGGATATCGACAATTACGAATGATTCACTAGCCCAGACTGTGTTGGTGAACAAATAGGGTGTGAGCAATAACGCCAGTACAGCTAGGTATTTGAATAGCATGCTTTAACCGGAGGTAATGCGAGTAATGTCGTTATAGATAGCAAACACCATTAAGGTAAACAACATAATGAGCCCTACCTTCTGACCTATTATCATTGTTTTATCAGAAACAGGAGATCCCTTCACTATCTCGATCATATAATACATTAAATGCCCGCCATCCAGAATCGGTATGGGTAACAAATTCAGCACTCCCAGACTGACACTAATCAGCGCCAGAAACGCCAGATAAGAAACCAATCCCATTTGTGCCGACTGCCCGGCATAATCCGCAATCGAGATCGGCCCACTGACATTTTTCCAGGAAACATCGCCGACGATCATTTTGTACAACATGCGCAACGTTAGAACTGTTGTCTCCCAGGTTTTTTCCATGGCTTTTTTAACAGCCTCACCCGCCGGGTAAGTCACGATGACGCGCATGGCTTCAAATATCGATTGATCTACAACCGGCATGACACCGATGCGGCCTACCGTTCTTCCATTTTCAGTTACGACTTCGGGTGTAATATCCAATTGAAAAATTCGACCCTGGCGGAAAATTTCCAGAATCAGAGGCCGCCCAGGATTTGATTGAATCTCGGGCACGAATTCAATCCAGCTATAAACTTCTTTATCATTGACAGCAAGAATCTCATCGCCTGCTTGCAAACCTGCTTGTTCACCCGCACTTCCGGCCATGACCTCCGCGATAATCGGTTTAATTTCCGGCTGATAGGCACTAAATCCGATTTTTCCGAGTACATCGCCATCCAATTCGTCCGGATGAATACTACTTAAATCAAGTTGCCGCCAATTGATTTCTCCACGTTGATTGACTGTTTCAACCGTGACATCCGAGGATTGATTGACGGCATAACGCAGCAGTGTCCAACGTGCGTCCTGCCAACTTTCAACCGCTTCGTTTTCAATTCGAACAATAGTTTCCCCTTCTTCAAACTGCGCCTGCGCCACAGGCGTCTCTGCTATTGCCGGACCAAGAATCGGTTTAATGCCATCGACGCCCAGTATAAACATCAACCAATAGAGGAAAATTGCCAATAGAAAATTGGCCAGCGGCCCCGCAGCGACAATAGCAAACCGGCGCCCAACGGGTTGGCGATTGAAAGCCCGGGACAAATCCTTCTCAGGCACCCGGCCTTCGTTCTCATCCAGCATCTTGACATAGCCGCCCAAAGGAATAGCCGCAACCACCCACTCTGTCTGATCTTTCCCCAAACGCCTTCGAAAAACCGGCTCTCCAAAACCAACTGAAAATCTCAATACCTTGACGCCATTCCATCGGGCTACCAGATAATGCCCAAACTCATGGAAGGTTATCAATATGCCTAAAGCAATGATAAAAGCAATTAACGTAAAAAATATAGACATATCAGATCGTCATGAAGCGCAAAACTTTTTTTATTCTAGCCATCCGTCCAATGAATTGAACACTCTTTTTACTTTTTTGATCGATGTTTCGATAGTAACGCTAATGCTATCTTACCATTAGAAAACAATTTAAAACGGGAATGTTTATATTTTCTATTGTGATGCTGCAAGCCAATCCTTAGCGATTTCACGCGCGTTGTGATCCACATTCAAGATATCATTTAATGAATTCATCGTTTGTTGTTGCACATTTTTCATGACATGTTCAATCATGGCCGGAATAGCGGTAAATGCCATTTTTTTGTCAAGAAATGATGCGACAGCAACTTCGTTAGCCGCATTCAGCACCGCTGGCATATTGTCACCCATTTCAAGCGCCTGATAAGCCAGGCGCAAACAGGGAAAACGCTCAAAATCAGGTGATTCAAAGTCCAGATGTGCAACATCAAACATATTGAGTGATGCAACACCACTCTCTATTCTTTCAGGATATCCCATGGCATGCGCTATCGGTGTTCGCATATCGGGATTACCCAGCTGCGCCAGAACCGATCCATCAACATATTCAACCATAGAATGAATCACGCTTTGCGGATGAATCACAACCTGAATATTTTCAGGAGACGCATTAAACAGCCAATGCGCTTCAATAACCTCCAGGCCCTTATTCATCATGGTTGCAGAATCGACAGAAATTTTTCGCCCCATATCCCAATTAGGGTGCGCACAAGCCTGCTCGGGCGTAACTTGTTCCAATGATTCCAATGAAGCCTGGCGAAACGGTCCACCGGAAGCCGTCAATAAAATCCGTCTTATTCCTTTTTCTGTCAGATTTCCATTAAAGTCGTACGGCAGCGACTGATGAATGGCATTGTGTTCACTATCGATGGGCAATAACGTGGCATGATTCTTTTTGACCACATCCATGAATATCCGGCCCGCCATCACCAATGTTTCTTTATTGGCCAGCAATACCAGCTTGCCAGTCTGTGCGGCTGCAAAGGTTGGCCGTATTCCGGCCGCTCCTACAATAGCAGCCATTACGGCATCAACTTCAGGCAACGAAGCCACCTTTTCCAAGGATTCCACACCTGATAAAACCTGAATGTTTAATTGTTGCTGCTTAACGACTTCTTCAAGTTTTTGTGCAGCCTGCGGGGCAAGCATGACAGCAAATTGCGGTTTGAACTGACTGCATTGCGCCAACATTTTTTCAACATTGTTATTGGCTGTCAGCGCGATAACTTTAAAACGATCTGGGTGCCGGCGCACAACGTCCAGCGTGCTTTCACCAATGCTTCCGGTCGATCCCAGAATAGTTATATGACGTATCGTGTTCATAATTGAGAAGAATTGAAAATCAATAATGCCAGCATGGCAACTGGTAACGAAGAAGTTAATGCGTCTATACGATCCAGAATTCCGCCGTGGCCGGGAAGAATATTGCCACTGTCTTTCATGCCAGCCTGCCGTTTAGCCAGGGATTCGAACAAATCTCCGAGAATACCTAACACAGTCAACAACACCAGCAACGGGATAAGTGTGATTAAATACATGCCATTAGCAAATGCAAACACCCAGGCAAAACCATACAGAATTACCGCAACTATTGCACCGGCAACACCTTCCCAGGTTTTCCCCGGACTGATGTGATAGGCCAGTTTATGCTTTCCATAAGCTTTACCGGCAAAATAGGCAGCCGTATCGGAAATCCAAATCGTACCCATGAAACCCAGGAGGAGTATCGGGCTTATCGCGCGTAACTGATATAAAGCCAACGCAGTTGGAAGCAATATTAGCCATCCGATCAGCATTAACACAATTGTATTATTGATCTTGTATGACTGCGTTAAGTGAACAGGAACATAAACAATCCAAAAAACTGCGGATAAGCTATAAATCCATATCAGCGCCATTGAATATGCATCAATCTCTGCCGCTTCACCCAGCAGGAACAACAGCTCCCCTCCCAGGAGGGTGGTTATAATCATGAAAAAAATCGTATTTTTTACTGAGAATTGGGCCAGATTGCACCATTCACGCGATCCGATGACGGTCAAGACCAACAACAATGTCGCCCAGAAAATATCCTGCAGATACAATAGCGCCAACAAAAAGAGCGGCAGCACAACTGCAGCTGTAAGAATACGGACTTTTAGCATGAATATACTTTTGTTAAAGGAAAATTTTTAACTTCTTACTGGAATCATGGCGCGGATAGGATGAATGATTATTTACATCGACGATAAATAGACAGTCCGTTTTTATTGTTGTATTTGCTCACTAGTTCTTCCAAAACGACGTTCGCGTACCCGATACGATTGAATAGCCAACTCAAATTCCCGCTCGTTAAAATCCGGCCAGAGTGTGTCGGTAAAATATAGTTCCGTATAAGCAAGCTGCCATAATAGAAAATTACTGATACGATACTCTCCTCCGGTACGGATAAACAAATCCGGTTCAGGTGCATAATGCATTGATAAGTAGCGCTCAAGATCTGCTTCTTTGAATTGAGCAGGCATCACTGGAGATTTTTCGATCATTTTCCGCATTGCCTGCAAAATATCCCAGCGCCCGCCATAATTTGCTGCAATTGTAAGCGTTAGCCTGGAATTGTTTGCTGTCAATCGTTCTCCTTGTTGAATGAATTCGATGATTCTGGGCTCAAAACGTGTTATATCGCCTATTACCTTGAAGCAGATACCATTTTCATGCAACTTGTCCATTTCTTGTTCCAGGGCGCCTGCAAACAACTGCATCAAAAATGTAACTTCTTCCGCAGGCCTACGCCAGTTTTCACTGCTGAAGGCAAAAAGCGTCAAATATTTTACGTCACGCTCCGAACAGGCTTTGATAATACTTCGAACCGCCTCGATACCCTGCTTATGCCCCGCCATTCGTGGCATTAACCGTTTTCTGGCCCAACGTCCATTGCCATCCATGATAATTGCGATGTGTTTTGGCACCGGCTCCGGTTCAGGCATGTCACGCGCAACGCTTGTACCCTGAGACATATCAAATTGCCATCAATTCTGCTTCTTTATTCTGTAAAATTTTTTCTATTTCAGCAATATAACGATCCGTTAGCTTCTGGATTTCATCTTCACCACGCCGCTCTTCATCTTCGGAAATATCCTTGCTCTTCAATAATTCCTTGAGTTGAGCATTAGCATCACGCCGGATATTTCGCATCGCAACACGAACATTTTCAGCTTCGTGTTTAACGACCTTTGTTAGTTCTTTACGACGCTCTTCTGTTAGTGGCGGCATCGGTACACGAATGGCTTCTCCTACTGACATGGGATTAAGCCCCAGGTCTGAATCACGTATCGCTTTCTCAATGGTACTGGCCATTTTCTTTTCCCAAGGAATAACACCAATTGTACGGGCATCTATCAGGTTAACATTCGCCACCTGATTTATCGGTGTCGGCGCACCATAATAATCCACCATTACATGATCAAGTAAACCGGTATGCGCTCTACCACTCCTGACTTTACTCAAATCAACTTTTAGCGCTTCAAGGCTTTTCAGCATTTTCTGTTCCGCAGATTTCTTTACATCAGCAATCATAGTTTTCCCTACTAAGCAAAATCATCAGCACTCAACATCGCAAAAAAGCGATTGCTTTGTTTTACGCTGATTCCTGACTATTTATACCGTTACGTAAGTACCCTCATCCTCACCAATTATAATGCGTTTTAGCGCACCCGCTTTGAAGATGCTGAATACATTGAGCGGTAACTTCTGATCCCGGCAGAGTGTCAAAGCCGTTGCGTCCATTACTTGAAGATTTCTGGCAATTGCCTCATCAAACGATATTTCCTGAAAGCGCGTTGCTTGAGGATCTATTGTAGGATCATTCGAATAAATTCCATCAACTTTGGTCGCCTTTAGCATAATATCTGCGTTCATTTCCATACCACGAAGCGCAGCCGCTGTGTCCGTGGTAAAAAAAGGATTTCCCGTACCGGCAGCAAAAATGACTATCCAGCCTTCTTTTAGATAACGTAAAGCCTTATTGCGTACATAAGGCTCAACGACTTGCTCTATACGCAATGCCGACTGTATTCGCGGAATCAGGTCAGCCTGTTTCATCGCATCCTGTAACGCCAAGGCATTCATTACCGTTGCCAACATACCCATATAATCCGCAGTTACCCGCTCTATGCTGTCATTTTTGCTTTTCATGCCACGGAATATATTTCCACCGCCAACGACAATAGCGATTTCGACGCCCATTTTATTGACATCTTTGATTTCGGCAACTATTCGATTGACAACAGTCTGATTAATACCATAGCTGTTGTCTCCCATCAGGGCTTCCCCGGATAATTTCAGCAGTATGCGTCTATACTGTGACGACATTGGTTTGGTAATTAAAGGTCACAATTTTCTCTCAGCTTATTTGGCCTGTCCCATCTGCGCTTTAACTTCTTCGGCAAAATTTTCAACTTTCTTTTCTATGCCCTCTCCCACAACAAACAATGTAAAGTCTTTCACTGACGCTGATTTTTGCGCCAGTAATTTTTCCACAGTTATGTCAGGATCTTTCACAAAGGGCTGCCCCACCAAGGTAACTTCGGCAAGATATTTCGCGATCCGGCCTTCAACCATTTTTTCGATAATGTTTTCCGGTTTCCCGCTTTCTGCAGCTTGTGCCGCAAAAATCTGCCGCTCATGTTCAAGTACTTCTGACGAAACCTGATCTTTATTGACGCACATCGGCTTGCTTGCGGCAATATGCATGGCCAGATCCTTGCCCAGGGTTTCATCCCCGCCACTATAATCAATCATCACGCCAATTTTACTGCCATGCAGGTAAGAGGCCAGCTTTCCATCGGTCTTGTAATTCACACAACGACGGATACTGATATTTTCCCCCAATTTCATGACAAGCGCTTTACGGGCATCTTCAACGATTTCCCCACATGAAAACGCCACCTCATTCAAAGCCTGCACATCGCTAATTTGATTTACCGCCACAAGCTCGGCAAGATCATTGGCAAACTTGACGATATCGTCATTTTTAGCCACAAAGTCGGTTTCACAGTTTACTTCGACCAATGCGCCACTCTTCCCATCTGTCGCAATAAATGCGCCCACAACACCTTCGGCTGCTATCCGGCCGGCCGCTTTATTTGCTTTCGCACCACTTTTAATTCTAAGCAGATCTTCAGCTGCTTTCATATCACCGTCAGTTTCGACCAGAGCCTTCTTGCATTCCATCATGCCCAGCCCTGTTAACTCACGCAATTCTTTTACCATGCTTGCGGTAATCGCCGCCATATTTCATTTACTCCAAACTATATTAAAATTCAGCGCGCCACAGTTGATGAATTTTGTCACATATTATCTCTATACAACTGAAATGTTACAAAACTCATCAAATAACAGGCGATCAGAGAAGACACATTTTTTAGTCTTCTGCAGCCATCTCTACGATTTCCTGAATCGCCTGATTACGCCCTTCCAAAACAGCATCCGCCACACCACGGGCATACAACCGTATCGCCCGGCTTGAATCATCATTTCCTGGAATGATGTAATGCATACCGTCAGGATTATGGTTCGTATCTACGACGCCAATCACAGGAATACCCAGCTTTTTCGCTTCAGTGATGGCGCCTTTCTGGTATCCCACATCCACGACAAACAAGGCATCCGGCAAGCTTTTCATGTCCTTGATGCCACCCAGACTTGCATTCAGCTTATCCAATTCACGTTGCAAATCAAGCGCTTCTTTCTTGATCATCTTTTCCAGCGTACCATCCTGCACCATCGTTTCCATGTCATGAAGACGTTTGATTGATTGCTTGATGGTTTTGAAATTAGTCAACATGCCCCCCAGCCAGCGCTGATCTACATAAGGCGAACCACAACGCGCCGCTTCTTCACGAATAATATCGCGTGCCTGACGCTTGGTGCCAACGAATAAAATAACACCTTTATTGGCTGATAACTGGCGCACATATTTCATGGCGTCTTCATACAATTCAAGGGTACGTTCCAGATTGATGATATGAATCTTGTTGCGATGGCCAAAAATATAGGGAGCCATTTTGGGATTCCAGAAACGGGTTTGATGACCAAAATGGACACCCGCTTCCAGCATTTGCCGCATTGTTACTGACATAAAAATTCTCCTAAAAGGGTTGAGCCTCCATCTGCCTTGTGAATTTTTAGCCACCCAATTGAGATGGCATTTCAAACACCCTCGTAAGAAGCAGATGTGTGTTCTAAATGTTAAATTGCCGCCCTTATTCAAGGTCAGCAACCGTGCATTATAACATTTTCAGAACAGCACTCAAGCAGGCGCAATGCCCGAAAAATCAATAGAAGAAATCTTTAATCAGCCTGATTACAAACAAGGAACAATTCTTAGGAGGTGTCGTCATGTGTTATGTGCATTTATGCGTGTACAGATTTTTGATGGATGTTTGTGAAAAGTACGCAGGGTATAGCCTTAGCTATGTCCAAGTACCTTGAACAAGCAGGCACAAAAATATGCCACGCCCTTCGGGTTTGTTTTTCGGGCAAAAGAATCAAGTTTTTGGGTCGCAGGACATGCTAAAGCATATTCAAGGTGCAAAAACGACGATAATTTTGTTCGAAAAACAAATAGAATTGTACATAATGCATGGCGACGCCCCCTCTAAGTCGAACAGGAAATATTCCCCATCTTCAATTTCAGACGCTCAAGATCCAAAATTTGAATATGTTTGTTATTGACCGAAATAATTGCTTCCTCTTGCAATTTTGAAAAAGCCCGGCTTACCGTTTCCAGTTTTAAACCAAGATAACTGCCAATTTCTTCGCGCGTCATTCTCAAATTAAAATCAGTTTCGGAATAACCACGAATTGCAAACCGGCGAGACATATTCAATAAAAACGAAGCAAGTCTCTCTTCTGCTTTCATACTGCCGAGCAACAGCATAACACCATGATCACGGACAATTTCCCGGCTCATAATTTTATGAAAACGATGCATCAGAGAAGGTATTGTCCGACTGATATCCTCCAGTTTAGAAAAGGGTATTTCGCACACCTCACTATCCTCCAAAGCAATTGCATCACAGGTGTGCATATCGGCACTGATTGCATCCAGCCCGAGCAACTCTCCAGTCATATGAAAACCAGTCACTTGCTGACGCCCGTCTTCTTCCAAGACACATGTTTTCAGAAAACCGCTTTTGACAGCATACAAGGCCTGAAATTTTGTTCCTGTTCGATGGAGATAACCTCCACGCAGTATTTTGCGTTTGTGAGCCACCACCTCTCCAAGCGATTCAACCTCCTCATCATTTAACCCAACAGGCAAACATAATTCTCTCAAGCTGCAACTAGAGCAACTCGAACGAATTTGCGCAACATCAAAATCTTTTGTGGAGAACCGTTCTGGTAACAAGATATTTTCCGTTTTTCAGAATTATCAGTTAAATTGGGATGATTTAATGCTTATTTTTATTGACTTTAATCAAAATAAAAGACCAAACTATCATTATAATGATACTTCCAATAAGAAGGTATGTGTTGCTTTATTTATAAAAAAACCCGGATACACGTTTGAATCACACATTCATTTTCTTCTGTTTTCCGCAAGATAAACGCTTCGCATCAAAAAATAACATTCACCTTCATTGCTTGGCTGTTTTGCTGTATATAAATGAAAGGCGGGTATCTAAAAAGACTGCCGAACAAAAGCTTATCCGCATTACGCCCAGATATTCAAATAGCTTGTGTTATAGCGAAAATGAGAAACACAAGGAGTAAGTGACATACAATCCAATCAAACAGGATTAACCCGCAAAGTCATTAGAGAGGCATGTCGTGAGAAGCCATACTTCAGTAGCTTATGAACCGCACCACGATATATACATTGGTTTCAACAAACGTTGTTGAGCATTTTTAAACTATTGACACGATGCATTACCAACTACTTTGTTGGCGTCAGATTTACTTTATTACTCTGACGCCAAAATTTACCGCACTGACCTACTTAACTTCACTATTTGCGAGCAGGTAATCTGCCAGACGATCAGCCGCCTCACCTTGAATATTCGGAAACGCCGGCATTCTCATGCTGCCGTTCTGAAATTTGTTTTTCAAAGCATCTTTGTTTGCCACTTTTTCACTCAAAATCATGGCCACATCACCCCTTAATGGCTTATGACATTCCGTACAGGCGGTACTAAAAATTCTTTCTCCGGTTGCATCGGCTGGAGGAGTATAGTCGTTACTAGCCCCACAACCTACCAATGCCAACAGAGCAAATGAACTTAACAGAACGCTTGATTTTTTCATTTTTCACTCCCATTTTCCATTTTTAAACAATCACAATTTATCATCTTATATACACCTACTTTTCAGGATCATTGAAACAAAATTTAACACGATTAACCGTTTCATATCTTGAACCAAACAACCATACCCAGTATGGCGGTTACTTGTCAAATAGAAATATAACGATGAATTCACATGTTCAGGCTGAAAGTTCAATCCATCATTTCAAAACATAAAATGTAGTATCCGTAAATAAGTTGAAGGAGTGTCAGCATCATTTTTCTTAACAATTTTTTGACATTTGCTATGTTATCCTGAATTTAGGAATGTTTGATTTATTTTCCTATTATTTTCATTTGGTTAATGAAAATTACAGTACACAAACTCTAAGATCAAACACTCATTGTGACTTAAAAAAATCAAAATAACCTGTGTTGACAAAAGATTTCAAAAACAAACAATTTAAAGGGGAGAAAATGTTAAGGAAAATTAGGATAAAAATTTTTTTAGTATCAACCATACTTGCACTAACCATTGGCATTAGTAATTCAACACTTGCCGATGATGTTGTGGATGACTTCCAATTTTGGGGAAATATCACTGCTACCGGTTCGTTTGACGCGATCAACCCAAAATTAAAATGGTGGATGGAAGGCCAAGGACGTTTTGGCAATGATTCATCCAGATTTTCGCAAGGCATCATCAGACCAGGTATAGGTTATGCATTAACCGAAAACACCAGCGTTTGGCTGGGTTATGCCTGGATTCCGACGAGCAGGCCATTTGCCGCTAACAAAGCATTTAATGAAAATCGCATTTGGCAGCAATTACTTTGGAGCAAAAGATATTCTTTCGGTAGCATTACCAGTCGCACGCGATTAGAACAACGCTTTTTCGATTTCCATAGATCTGGCAGCACAGCGGATGGACACGGACATCGTTTCCGTCAATTTCTTAAATTGACCGTGCCTATGCCATCAGTTTCACCCAATCTCAGTTTTGTTGTTTTAGATGAGATTTTTATCAATATGAATAATGTTGATACAGGCGCAAGAGCTGGTTTTAATCAAAATCGTGCATTTGGGGGTTTTGCATGGCGATTTAACAAATTCACAGTTGGGGAAATTGGTTACCTCCATCAATACTTCAATAGACCAGCCAGCCCACGCCCTGATCAACAACAGCATATTTTAGCAGTCAATCTATTCTTAAACTTTTAATAAAATAAGAAAACTGCTCTTTTAAGGTTATCCGTTAAACGGTATTGTAACCTGATTTATATCCGGTTAATTTCTCATACAAGAAATTAACCGGTTTGTTTTTCAGTCTCACTTCTACCTAACCTACTGCATCAACTCATCAACGGTATTTTTTACAAAATCTCTTGTATAGTAATCGTCATCAATAATTTTATCGTTCCATACAACAATATCGAGATCAATAACCCTAGGGCCAAATTTTGGAAGTTCACGATCGCGCCCCAATCTGTCCTCCAGATTTTTTAAGTAGTTCTTAAACGCCTCCTGCGACATTGCGGTATGTATTTTGACAGCACCATTTATAAAATCATCTTGATCAATAATCCCAACAGGAGACGTTTTAATCCATTCTGAAACACCTTTAACAACCATTTCACGCTGCAAAATAGCAAGTACAGCCTGAATATTGTTGCCTGGATTGATATTGGAACCAACGCCAACGATACAAACGTTAATCTCGTGGCAAACCTCATTCATGATATTTAGCCAGAAACATTACGCGTAGCAGACAATTCTACCGATACTGATTCAGCAAATCGCAGTGCATGCGGCTTGTCAACTTCAACTTTGGCAAAGCAGACTTCCTTGCTTTTCATGATCTCATCCAAAATAGTTTGCGTTAGCTTTTCCAACATCATGAATTTTTGCTCCTGAACCAAAGCAATTACTTTTTTTGTAATTACTTTGTAATTGTAGGAACCATCCACCGAGTCATGTCGGATAGCGTGCGACAAATCGACTTCAATAGTCATGTTAATGATGACATCCTGTAATTTACTGATTTCCTCTTCATTAAACCCGATATAGGTTCTTAGCAATAAGTTCTTAATACGAATAATAGCCATAATGTTGCATGCATTTGGCAGTGTTTTGCCCGACACAACCCTATATACTGCATTATCTAATTATAATATCACCCACTCTAGGGGGGGGCGTCATGTGTTATGTGCATTTATGCGTGTGCATATTTTTGATGAATGTTTATGAAAAGTGCGCAGGGCATAGCCTTAGCTATGTCCAAGTACCTTGAACAAGCAGGCGCAAAAATATGCCACGCCCTTCGAGTTTGCTTTTCGAACAAAATTATCGTCGTTTTTGCACCTTGAATATGCTTTAGCATGTCCTGCGGCCCAAAAACTTGATTCTTTTGTCCGAAAAACAAACAGAACTGTACATAACACATGACGACACCCCCTACGGTTATTTTTATTATATGCTGAAGAATCTAACAAGGGAGAAATAAAAATGTTTGT
>JAGRFM010000194.1 GCA_020446045.1 Nitrosomonas sp. | reverse complement strand
GCGTAATAACCAGTTATTACAACGAATTGCAACACCGCAAAAATTAAAAAACAATGTGCTATAAATAGCATAGTGTTGCTCACCATTCAGGTTAAAGTATTTTCCTGAAATTTATATTTTTATTCATAAAGCTTGTATTTCTTTCTAACGGTCAACTGAGGTTTTTAGGATTATGCGTCTGGTAATACCGGGTTATGCAGACAGGCACATGGCTGAATTGATTGATCAGGCCAGTTTGATAATTCCTAAGGAGAAATTCCCAGTTCTTCCCACAAAAAAGCAAAGGAAACCGGTTGTCTGCCTTCACGTGTTGCCTGTTCTTTTTCCCGGTTCTCATACATGCGCAGCAGCCCTTTTACCCGTTCCATGCCGGTAGGGGTTTTGATGGCCTCCCGTGGCGTTTTATCATTAAGTCTGGGAATGGGCTCATCAGCCCAGTTGGCGTAGATGCGATGGTAAGTCTGTTCGAAAATCTGTGTGTGGGCTTCAGGTGAAATATCCGATTTTGCGGATGCCGGATAAGTTTGTGGTGTTTTTTCCATCGGCTGCATGGTACCTGCAGGATCGGTTATTGCACGCGAGAGGAACGTTACAGTGCTTCCCGCAATGCCCTCAAACCAGGAGCGGCCTTTATCGGCATGGTCTTGTGTTTTATAAAATACCGAAATTCTGTCAGGGCTTTGCTCAATATTGATCAATGCCAATGAGCGTGTTTGGCCATCTTCACAGTCGATAAAACGATTCCATCCTGCTTTGCGGTTGCCATCCACATCGTCTTGTGCTTTTAATGCATTATCCAGCGCAATCCAGTCTTTCACGGTGTAATAATCCGTGATCAACAGCAGAGATTCGCCAGAATAGGAATCTTTAATGGCAGGTATTGGCGTGGGAGCATAGAACTGCTCCAGCCAGTGTTCCAGGATTGTTATGCTTATTTCTTCCTTTAACCCTTTCCGTTTCCGGCCAAATTGTTTTTTGATGAAGTGCAATTCCTCAACAACTTCTTCGGATTTTATTGGTACAAACGGAAAAATCGCGCCGGATAGTTCAAAATGGTCATCGACCGCCATAATCCGGCAACCTACATATAAACCAATCAAAGTTGAGTTGCTACCTGATTTTTCATGGACGGTAACAGGTTTTGCGCGCGTATCCAGCACATCGCATAATGTTATTTGTTGACCGGGAATGATGTCGGTGACTTCATACAAGCGCAAGGGGCGTTCGGCAAGTTGTTCCAACCAGTTGCGTTGATCAACGGTAAACAAAGGCCCACCCGGTCCAAGAAGAATTTCGGCTACCCGCTTGTATTCATCATTGACGGGAATATAACCCTCAGCAAGTACCCATTCGGTTACATTGATGTGAATAGCTTCCTTGGTTCGCTGATCAAGTGATACCAGGGTATCATATTCTTCATCAGACAGTCCTTCAAAAAGGGTTTCTTCAATGGCTGTTTCGAAAGCCTTGCGATGCCTGGTGGATAACCAGTCCAGCGCACGGGGTACGGCGCCGTCGTGATTTTTTCGCTCCCGTTCATTCTCGACAGCATCACTCATGGCGCAGCATTTCTTATACTTTTTGCCGCTACCGCAGGGACAGGGATCGTTTCTTCCAACTTTTTGTGTCATAGATTATTGTTCCTGGTTGTCAGTAACTAATAAGGCAGATCAGTGGATTGTTGCAGTATTTTGATGGGCGTTTGCCATAAAAAGTTGACAATAATAACATTAAATCAGACTTTAAATTCGTAATTCCCAGGCTTGAGTCCTGTTTGAGGAGTCACCTATATGACCATTGTCATTGAATTGAAGGTGTCAGCACTTGATTTTGCTACGCTATGCGTAAGTAGTGTCTGCCCGAAAACCAGCAATCCAAATGAATATCAATAATTTACACTCAAATCTGACAAAGAAGATTACGAAGAATTTTAATTGAGCTGACGTAAACAGGCGATTTTATTGCATTTTGGGCTAAAAAATCATCAAACTTGGGCTATAGCCCGTTGGGGTAAGCCATGCGAACCCCAACGAACCTCAACAAAATGGCTTCGTTGGGCTTCGTAAATTCACCCCAACCTACAAAATTGGTTTCGTCCAGAATGCTTTTATTTTGTGACAAAAGTGTAAGTAAATTGTAAACGTTTGAGAAACAGAAAATCTACGACTCCCGAAGCGTCAGCAGCATCTGTCCTGCCGCAACAAAGCCGCCTTCCTGACAAAAAATCTGTTGGATGGTGCCATTCACAGTGGCTTCAACGGTAAATTCCATTTTCATTGCTTCAATCACGATCAATGGCGTTCCGATGGTGACAGGCTGTCCTTCGGTGACCAGGATTTTCCAGAGGGTGCCGGTGATATGTGAACCGACCACGCAAGTGCCTTCCGGTAAGTCCAGTTCCCATTGTGCGTCAGCGTCATCGAGATTGTCTTCGCTTACTTCGTTGCTATATTCAGCCTGACCGTTTTCTCTCCAGCGTTCGCGTTCCGTTTCGAATGCGGTTTGTTGTTTAACCTTGAACGCTTGAATGGATGCGCTGTTTTGTTGCAAAAAACGGTTGTATTGCTTCAGGCTGAACGTGGTTTCTTCAATACGCAGCTTGAATTTTCCGGTGAAAAAATCCTTGCGTAGTTTTAGCAACTCATCTTCACTGACCGGATAAAAACGGATCTGGTCGAAAAAACGCAGCAACCAGGGTTTGTCATCGGTGAAATCTTGCGTCTGGCGGTAGCGGTTCCACATCTGTACGGTACGTCCAACAAACTGATAGCCGCCCGGTCCTTCCATTCCGTAAACACATAAATAAGCGCCGCCGATGCCGACCGCATTTTCAGGCGTCCAGGTTCTGGCCGGATTGTATTTGGTCGTAACAAGGCGGTGGCGCGGGTCGATCGGTGTGGCAACGGGCGCGCCAAGATAGACATCGCCAAGTCCGAGTGCCAGATAGGACGCTTCAAAGACGATGCGTTGTACGTCCTCGATACTGTCCAGGCCGTTGATGCGGCGGATAAACTCGATATTGCTCGGACACCAGG
>JAGRFM010000193.1 GCA_020446045.1 Nitrosomonas sp. | reverse complement strand
TGTCTTATGTTTGTCATGGTATTCTCTCGCTTTCTTTAAACGTTGTTCAATTAACTGAATATGATTTTTCGGTGTTGAAATTCCTTTTTTACTTTTCTTTTGAAATGCATGGAGAACATAGACAGCACCTTGAAACTGAACAGTATATACAGTTCGATAAGTATCACTGTCATAGTTATCTATAATTTCTAATACCGAGGCGCCTTTAAAGCCTGTTAATGGTTTTGCATTGATGGCCTCTTACCACATTGAGCTAAATGCAGGGCATAGCCCATAACATCTTGCACATTTGCAGGGAATGTTGCCACTCTTCTTATGAAGAACCTATCCATATAACGGGTTTCATTTGGTTTTCAATCACACCTGATTATATGAGACATCATATAATTTATCGATGATTGTCAAATTTATTGTTGATAGTAGTTCCTGAAAGAAGATTTGTTGCGGCTTACTGCTACAATACCCTTATCTAACTTATGCCATGATAAGAGCAGATTGATTGGTTATCACTGGTTTTGTTTTTATCAACTATTTCGCCGAATGACTTGAATCGATCTTCGAACCACAGCAAAAATTACTTAACCCAAGTGTCTGGATTTACTTGTCCAGGGCACAAACCCGCAGCCGCAATAATTTGTATAATAGAGAACCGTGATGACGTGTTTTATTCATACTGCAGACTGGCAGTTGGGCAAGCCGTTTGCCCATATCAGCGACCCGCATAAACGGTCTTTGATTCAACAGGCCCGAATCAATGTACTGAACCGAATCGGCGCACTGATACAGGAACATCAAGCCGGTTTTGTTCTGGTCGCTGGTGATCTGTTCGATACCAATACGCCGGACAGGTCGACGGTAGCCGCAGCCTGCAGCGCCATCGGTCAAATGACTGTTCCCGTTATCGTTATTCCCGGCAACCACGATCATGCCGGTGCGGGCAGTATCTGGGAACAGGATTTTTTTCTGCGCGAACAAACCGCACTGGCACCCAATATGCGCATCCTGCTCACTTGCGAAGCGGTGGAACTGGAGGATGCCGTTATTTACCCCTGCCCGCTGCAACGCCGTTCGCATGTCATCGATCCCACGGCATGGTTGAGAAACTTGGAGGTATTCCGGACAGATACACCCAACAAACCGCGCATAGTCATGGCGCACGGTAGCACCCAGGCATTTCACAGCGACGATGATGACGAATTGATGGGAATAGCATCCAATTTACTCAATATCGATCGCCTGCCGATGGTTGAAATCGACTATGTTGCGCTGGGGGATTGGCACGGCGCCAAGCAGGTCAATTCCAAAACCTGGTATTCCGGCACGCCCGAAATTGACCGGTTTCCCAAAGGCACGGATAACCAGCCCGGCCAGACACTGATCGTTAAAGCGCAACGAGGCGTAAATCCGAAAGTAGATAGGGTGAATACCGGCCGCCTGAACTGGCTGGAATCGGGATTTGAATTTAGCGGTGACGATAGCATCGAACCATTCAAACGGCAGATGAACGATCTTGTTGCACAGCGCACCAACGCAGATTTATTGAAGCTGACGCTGACCGGTTCATTGAGCATTACCGCGACAGCCCAGCTCGATACGCTGCTGGAATCTTTTGAAGCCCGGTTGTTACGGCTGAAACTAAGCAACCAAACCACTATTGCGCCGTCTGAGGAAGAACTCGACCTGCTCGCCCGCAACGACATGAACCCGTTGATTTCAAGCGTCGCCCAGCAATTGATTGATCTGAAAAACCAGCCGGACAGCGAAAAGGCAGAGACTGCGGCCCTGGCATTAAAAATGCTGTATTCAGCAACGCAAAAGGAAATGAACGCATGAAACTGATCTCTGCCACGGTGCGTAATTACCGGATTCATCGCGAAACCACGGTTCTTTTTGACGCGCAGCGCTCATTGATCGGCGGTGTCAACGAATCGGGTAAAAGCACCCTGATTGAGGCCATCCACCGTGGGTTGTTTCTTAAATCACGGGTGACTGGTGAAACGCAAAAGAGCATGGTTTCGCATCAGCACACCGGCCACCCTGAAGTAGATATTGAATTTTCAGTGGGTGACAAAACATACCGGCTCAGTAAACGATTCAGCGGACAAAGCGGCACCACTCAACTAGTCGAAGTCGGCGGAAACATCTGGCAAGGTGAAGAAGCGGAAACCCGGCTGAATACACTCCTCAATGTTGAAGAACTAGGCAGCGGACGGGGGCTGACCGAACGCCTCATGCAGCAATGGGCTCATTTGTGGGTCTGGCAAGGCAAAAGCGGCAACGACCCCACCCAGAATGCAGCTTCCGAACATAACGCCATCCTGCAACGACTTCAGGATGATGGCGGCGCGGCCATTATGCAGTCTGATCATGATACGCAAGCAGCCAGACACTTTGCGCTTCAGTATGAAGCCATTTACACGCAACATGGCAAATACAAAAAAGGCTCGGAAGCCGATAACGCTGAAAGAATGTGCGTCGAAGCAGAGAACAAAGAAAGCATGTGCAAATTGCGTATGCAACGACTAGAACAGGCTGCCATGGATTTTGAATCATCAAAGCAAACCATAGACCATACGGAAAATGAACTCATTCAATTAACACAGCAAAAAAAACAGAATGAAAACAGCCGGGAACAGGCTAATCGCCTGAAAAATCTGCGAGATCAGCAGGCCGAAGCTTTTTCACGAGCCGAACGGCAGGAAAAGGAACTGAAACAGACAGAGCAAACGATTCAGCATTTGAGGAATGAAATCACTCAGCAGACGGCCAATTTGACAACGCAGCGTGAAACTTTAATGCAACTGAAGCAAAAACGCGATGAACAACAAAATCAGGTGCGCACGGTTTCAAACGACTATCAACAGGCAATCGAACAAACCCGTACGATCCGCCAGCAGCGTGACCTGGCCCAATTATGGATGAACTGGTTCAAGCTACAGGAACAGTTCGAGAAACTGTCAGTCACCGTTGAAAAAGTAAGCCAGCAAAAAATTTATATTCAACAGGAGCAGACGGCACTGAACACAATGCCGCCCATAGATAAGAAAGCATTGCAGACACTGCACACTGTCCAGGATCAATTAAATCTGGAACAGGCCGCATTACAGGCAATGGCGGTCGGTATAGAAATAATCGCTGCGGAACATTCAATCCGTATAGGCCATAAAGAAGCCAGGGCAGGCGAAAAATTCAATCTCGATGAACCTATCGATATCCGGTTGAGCGATTCAACACACTTGCGCATCCAGCCCGGCGGGGGCGGCAAGCTTGAGACGACACGGCAGAAAATTCAAGAACTCCAGAACCAATTGAACAAAGCGCTTGATGGTTTCGGTATTGAATCGGTGGAACAGGCCGCACTCATCCTGACAAAACGCGAGAAGATTCACCAGAACATCAAAAATTTCGAAAGCACCCTGATGGCATTGGACGATGGCACACTAGACAAGGAATACCACGACGTCAACACTGAACGGGCAAATATTGACGCTGAAATATCCCGACGTACCGGACAATTATCCGAAAGTCCTTCCCCGGCTACTCGACAAGAAGCTGCTGATTATCTCGACCGCCTGCACCGTGAACTGGATATTGCAGAGCATAACGAGCTTAATCTCAAGGCTCAAAGCAACGAAAAAACCGCTTTATTCAACCAGACCGAAGCAAATCTTTTAGCCTCCACCAAAGACTTTGAAGCCAATGAAGGACAGATCGCGGAAAAACAAGCCAACGTGAAACTGCTGCTTGAAATGCATGGTGATGATGCGAAACGCGCTGCAGCCTTGCAGCAGGCCGGTATTGCCAGACAGCAAGCCGAAACATCGCTGGTGCAAACCGATAAAGAACTCGAAAACCTGCAACCGGAACACCTTGAACGCGACCAGAACCGTATCGAACGCGCACTGACTGAACTGGAGAAAAACCGTAAAACGGCATGGGAGCTCAATGCCGTCAGTCAGGCAGCGCTACGCCTGGACGGAACAGATGATCCGCAAGCTGAATGGTCAGTAGCGCATGCACGATTGCAGAATGCGCAAGAACAGTTTCAACAGGCCAGGCGTAAAGCTGAAGCCGTCAAGTTGCTGAATGATTTGTTCCAGGAACAGCAACAACAACTCTCAGATCGTTTCAGTCAACCGCTTGCCGACAAAATTTCAAGTTATCTGGATGGCCTGTTTGGCGCCGGAACCCAGGTTTCGATTACGCTGGATGACGGCGCATTCCGGAACATCCGCCTGATACGACCGGGAGAATCCGTACCCCTGTCATTCGATGACCTGAGCGGCGGCACGCGTGAGCAAGTTGCGGCCGCAGTACGACTGGCCATGGCCGAACTCCTCGCGGCAAATCACGATGGCAAGTTGCCGGTTGTGTTTGATGATGCTTTTGCGTATTCTGACCCGGAACGCGTCAAAACGCTGCAACGCATGCTCGATATGGCAGCAGAGAATGGGCTACAGATTATTATTCTCAGCTGCAATCCGATCGATTACGCCAGCCTCGGCGCTAAATCCATCCAGCTGGACAAAATCGTATAACCTCGGCATCATATTAAAAAGACCTTAACGGCAAAAATCTGTAAAAGGTATTTAACGATGAATAAATCGTGGGGCTTTGGTGAACAGCAATTACAGGCATTATTTGAATGCTTGCAAAATAACGGATATACCCTTATCGGCCCGCGCCTGGATCAAGGGATTATCAAATTCCATCCGCTCAACGATTTCAGTGAACTGCCGCGCGGTATTCATAGTGAACAGACCGCCGGAAATTACCGCCTTCAAACAACGGAGGATGGCTCTTTTTTCCAGTGGCTGGTAGGGCCGGATTCATTCAAACGCTACTTACATCCACCGCGCCATAAGCTGTTTTCCGTAAAAATCGAAGAACAGAATTTTTCAGTCATACAGGAAGAAACAAACCCAGCAGAAAAGCTGGCTTTCTGGGGAGTGCGTTCGTGCGATCTGGCTTCGCTTGCCATTCTCGACCGGGTCTTGCTGGACGATATGGCATCGGATGAGTATTATCGCAGCAGGCGCGCCAATCTTTTTATCGTTGCGGCCAGTTGCACCACTTCCGCTGCCAGTTGTTTTTGCACCAGCATGGGGGATGGCCCGGAACCACGCCAGAGTTATGATGTTTTGATTCAGGAATATCTTAAAGAAGGGAAAGCACGGCACATAGCGAGCAGCGGCTCGGCTGCAGGCGATCGAATTTTGCACAATTTATGTGACACCCCGGCTGACGAGAACAGCGTCGCTGCTTATCAACAACAACTTCAGCACAATATCGAACAATTAAACCGCAACCGCCTGGATACCACTGGTCTCGCCCAAACGTTAAAACAGGCCAGCGAACACCCCCACTGGGACGAAATTGCCGCGCGCTGCATTTCCTGCGCAAACTGCACGATGGTCTGCCCTACCTGTTTTTGCATCACCACGGATGACCGGCTTGACTTGACCGGTGAATACGCAGAGCGCTGGCTGACCTGGGACTCCTGTTTTAATACCGATTTTTCGTATATCCATGGCGGCGCAGTTCGGCCAAACACCCGGTCTCAGTACCGCCACTGGTTAACGCATAAAATTTCCACCTGGCACGATCAGTTTGACAGCTCGGGCTGCGTAGGGTGCGGCCGCTGTATCACCTGGTGTCCTGTCGGTATTGATTTGCGCACCGAACTGAAGGTCTTTCAAGAGGATCTCCGCCGTGACTAACAAAACAAAACTTATCGCCGATCAAAAAGTATTCAGCGGCCTCACGAGTAAACAGCAGCAAATTATGGATCAGCATAGCACGCTTATCGCTTTTAAAACCGGTCAGTACCTGGCCAAAGAAGGCGATCAGGCCGAAGATTTTTTCATACTCAACCAGGGTAGTCTGGCCATCGAAATTAATGTGGCACCGATTGGAGAACGCACCCTATTAACGCTTATGCCGGGAGATCTGGCGGGCTGGAGCTGGATTTTTCCACCTTATTGCTGGGTATTCGACCTTAAAGCACGCAGCGATGGCGAAGCGATACAATTTGATGCCGCAGCCTTACGCGAACATTGCGAAAAAGATCCCGTTTTTGGTTATGCGCTAATGCAACTGTTTGTCCAGGTTATGTGCGAACGACTCAAATCCACGCGCATCCAGTTACTGGATATCTATGGCAATCCAACGCCATGACGCAAGCACCCTCCCCCCAAAAAATCAACAACAGCTGGCTGCCGGTATGCTATGAAGTGATCAAGCGCGTCGCAGAGAACGCTGATACGTTTTCACTGACATTGACCCCAAAGGGAGAAGAAAAACTCTCAGCCGCTCAACCCGGACAATTCAACATGCTTTATATTCCCGGCTTTGGTGAGATTCCCGTTTCCTATAGTCACATCGACCCTGACAACCATTCATTGACTCATACCATCAGGGCGGCTGGAGCCGTATCAACGGCAGCTTGTGCCAGGAAAAAACACACCAGTCTCGGTCTGCGCGGCCCTTTCGGCAAAGGATGGCCGGTCGATCTTTGCCGGGCCAAACATGTCATCATCATGGCTGGTGGTTTGGGCATGGCGCCCTTAAAGCCCGTGGTGGAAATGTTATTAAACGGGTGTCCGAACCCTGAAAGCATCCATGTGCTTTACGGCAGCCGCACACCGGAAAGCATTTTATTTGCACAAGACCTCAAACGCTGGAACAATAAGAATGATAGTGAAGTGTATTCGACGGTTGATCACGCCAGCTCGGACTGGTCTGGACATGT
>JAGRFM010000192.1 GCA_020446045.1 Nitrosomonas sp. | reverse complement strand
TGAACACCTATTCTGGCTCAACGTGAACAAGTATTCTGGTTGAACGTGAACAGCCATTCCGGTTGAAGATGAACATTTTCACTGATTTTCCGGAATAGGCGTTCAACATACCGGAATCGTTGTTCAATATGGCCGGAATTTTTTCAACGCATTGTTTTAATTAAGTTTGCTAAGCTGTCTGCCTTTTGGGGAGCAGACGTTGGCAGCCAGGAGAATAACAATGCGAAATATCAAAGAAGTTTTACGCTTGCGACTGAGCGCCAGGTTAAAGTACCGGCAGATCAGTCAAAGTACGAAAGTGAGTATGGGCAGCATCAAGAAGCTGCTGTCTCGTGCCGACGAACTGAGTCTGTCCTGGCCTTTGCCTGATGACCTTGACGATGTCGGCCTGGCTCGTCTGTTCTATCCATCGTCTGATACCACGGTGTCATCACGGTATATCAAGCCTGACTGGTCAGTCGTTCATCAGGAACTCAAGCGCAAGGGGATGACCAAGCAACTGTTATGGGAAGAATACACCGCAGTTCATCCCAACCGTTGCTACAGTTACTCACAATACTGCGACCGTTACCGTCACTGGCTGAAAAAACAAAAACGTTCCATGCGCCAGGTGCACAAAGCCGGTGAAAAATGCTTTGTCGATTATTGTGGGCAAACCGTGCCGGTCATTGATGCGGCCAGTGGTGAAATCCATCAGGCCCAGATTTTTGTCGGTACACTGGGCGCATCCAACTATACTTACGCCGAAGCCACGGCTGGACAGACGCTGCCTGAGTGGCTGGCCAGCCAAAGCCGTATGCTGGATTTCTTTGGCGGTTGTCCTGAAATCATTGTACCCGACAATCTGAAATCCGGCGTCAGCAAACCCTGCCGCTATGATCCTGACTTGAATCCCAGCTACCAGCAATGGGCGGCTCATTACCAGGTTGCTGTGATTCCGGCACGACCTTACAAACCCAAGGACAAGGCAAAGGTAGAAGTGGGTGTGCAGATTGTTGAACGCTGGATACTGGCAAAGCTGCGCAGACAAACTTTCTTCAGCCTGGCAGAACTTAATCGCTGCATTACCAGTCTGCTCGATGATTTAAACCGCAGGCCTTTTAAACAATTGCCCGGCAATCGCCAACAGGCTTTTGAGAAACTCGACAAACCGGCTCTGCAGCCATTACCAGAAAACTCCTACAGCTATGTCGATATCAAAACCGTCAAGGTCAACATCGATTACCATATTCAGTACCGGCAACACCAATACTCGGTTCCGCACCAGTATGTCGGTGAACATCTGCAACTGCACGCCAGCGAAACGTTGGTCAACCTGTTCTTTAATGGACAATCGATTGCTTCACATCCTCGAGCGCACCGTTCCGGAACAACAACGTTACCGGCACATATGCCAGTCCGGCATCAGAAACACCAGCAATGGACACCGGGACGGTTAAAAAACTGGGCAAAAGATATCGGTTGCGAAGTATTGGCCTGGGTGGATTATCAACTGAGCAGCAAAGCGCACCCCGAACAGGCTTATCGTGTCTGCCTTGGCTTGCTCAATCTCAGCCGGGAATATCCTTTGGCACGCCTGGACAAAGCCTGCAAAATCGCCAATGTACAGCGGCTTTACCGGCTCAAACAAATCAAGTCAATCCTGCAAAGCAACCGCGACCAATTGCCACAACAACTGGACATCGATATTCAATTGCCACAGGCCCATGAAAATATCCGTGGCCCCAGAGATTACCATTAACAGGACGATCATGACTCATACACAGGCTTTACAACAACTGCGTCAGTTAAAACTCTCAGGCATGGCCGATGCGCTGATACGCCAGCTTGAACAAACCGGCACCTATGACAATCTGCCATTTACCGAACGCCTGCAACTGCTGCTCGACGAAGAAAACCTCACGCGCACAAACCGCAAGCAAGACCGCCTCATCCACCAAGCTCACTTTAAACTCAAAGCCAGCGTGCAAGATATTGACTACCAGCATCCACGTAATATTACCCGGTCACAGATCGCGCGGTTGGCGCAGGCCGACTGGATTGAAAAAGGACAAAACCTATTGATCACCGGCCCTTGCGGTAGCGGCAAAACCTATTTGGCCTGCGCCATCGGACACAATGCTTGTCTGTATGAAATCACTGTTCGATATTATCGCCTGTCGCGTTTATTACTGATGCTGACACAAGCCAAGGCCGATGGCTCTTATCACAAACAACTGAAACTATTGGCGAAACTGCAGCTGCTGATCATCGATGACTGGGGACTCGAGCCATTAAAACCAGCACATCGTAACGATCTGTTGGAAATCATGGATGACCGCCATGGCGCCACATCCACAATGCTCATCAGTCAGTTGCCTACCGATCAATGGTATACCGGCATCGGTGACAACACACTTGCCGACTACAACTGAAAGGAGAATCTATGCGAAAACGAAATAGTTTATTGACTCAAGATGAACAAATAAAGTAAAAATACAAATCGTCATGCGTTGGAAAAATCTGTGTTCACATTCGCCCGGAATGA
>JAGRFM010000191.1 GCA_020446045.1 Nitrosomonas sp. | reverse complement strand
AGCAGGTATTGGAAGAAGGCAGGCATTTGCTGGTGGTAACCGGAGACGGGATGCCGCCATTGAAATACGTATATCACCTAAGGGTTGATATGATTAACTATGCCGAAGTGTTCAGAGCCACGATTGGACCAACGGTTGGCTTGTTGCTGATTAGTCTGATTGGGTACAAACTGTTAAAATCGAAGCGTTTCAAAAACTGGATGAGGAGTCGAGGAAAAAAGATGGTTAGAAAACCTAAAGAATAATAAACTATTTAAAAGGATTTGAAATCCTACTGCAGTATAGATGAAATAAGTAGCATCTTTAAATATCAACGCTTTTTAACATGAAACGATTAAATATGTTTAACAATCAATTAAGTAATAATAAATTGCTACATTTTTTTCCCAGATTTAAATTGCTGATAGCAAGTATTATGGGGGTAGGATTCTTGTTGTTAGCTCAAAATATATGGGCACACGCATCGCTTGTAAAGTCAGATCCGCCTCGCCGGGCAACGCTATCAGAATCGCCTGCTAAAATTCAGTTGTGGTTTAATGAAGAGATTGAAGCGGCATATGCGGCTGTTTCAGTGGTGGATATGAATGAAAAAGTCGTATCTAAAGCTGAACCTGAAATAGTAAAAGATGACCTGAAGTCTTTGACACTGGAAATGCCAGTTTTGGCTGCTGGTGCTTATAAAGTGCAATTTAGGGTTTTGTCAGTTGATGGCCATGTCGTAGATTCAAGCTACAGTTTTAGAATAAAAGATAATTCTCAGTAACATGATCGAAGTTTTAGGAGCGGCTGCACGATGGTTTCAGCTGACAGCCAATCTTATTATTTTGGGAAGTTGCGTATTCCTCGCAATATCCGGTTTTAATAAGCGTATATACGCATCACAATGGGTCGACCGATTAGAGCGATTATTGCCTAAGTTGGCAATGAGTATTCTAATCGGTCTGGTCGTCATCATTACTACGACTATCGCCATGGTTAGTGGTGAAGTGGATGATCTTTTAAAACCTGAAAAAATTCAGGAATTTATCGTTAATACACGTGTTGGCACGTTCTGGTTATACCATTTTGTACTGACAGTAGTGCTTTACGTGGTGATAGTGCTGAGCCGCAAGAACAATAGATCGTCCAGAGGATTTAGCATAGTTGCGATATTTTCAACCTTGCCGCTAGTCGCTGACGCCATGGTTAGTCATGCTGCGACAGAAAACATGACGATCACTGGGATTCTACCCATTGCACTCCATATCATATTTGCCGGTGTATGGCTGGGCGGTTTGCCTGCATTATTATTATTGAAATATGAATATGTAAAGCAAGCTAAAAGTAAGCGTGTAAAACCTGTTGATATTGAAATATTAAAACGATTTTCTTCCATTGCGCTTCCTGTAATGTTGCTGATCCTGGCAACTGGGCTATGGGTTGGTGATCAGCTTTTTGATGATAATTATGCAGCCTTGGTGGCAACGCCTTATGGTTGGTTACTTTTGGCGAAGCTACTGGTACTGGTTATAGTTTTGATAATTGCGTCTAGCGTACGATCCTATTGGCTTCCGTTATTCAGCAAAAGCAACAATAGCGAGGATTTGAAAAGCAGCGCGGCTGGTATGCGTAAGTGGGTTCGTATAGAATTTGTGTGGGCGTTATTAATCGTGCTAATCGCGACGATTTTGGCTAATAATGCCGTTCCGGCTAAGCATGCGTTGATAGAAGAATGGCCTTGGTCTTTCCGGTTCTCGATTGTGGCGACATGGAATAATGAAAATGTTCCTATTTTTGTTTGGAGCGGAGTGGCTGTAATGGTAGCAGCCATTGGGGTATTTCAATTCGGGCGTTCCTCAGATTGGGGCATGAAACGGTTGATGATGATTCCCTCGATATTGGTTGTTTTGGGATTAGCCATAGCATTACCGCCTTTGACGATTGAAGCATATCCGGAAACATACCGTAAACCGCCTGAAATGTTTGATGCCATTTCAATTGCATATGGTGCAAAAAATTATGCCGAGCATTGTGTAGATTGTCATGGGCATCAAGGCAAGGGAGATGGGATAAAGGCACGAACCTTATCGACTATTTTACCGGATATGTTGACTGAGCCGCATACGACGGAACATACGCCTGGAGATTTTTATCATTGGATAACGTATGGCATGAAGGATACGGATATGCCAGGTTATGATGATAAATTAAGCGAAGAAGAACGTTGGGACATGGTGAATTACGTATTCGCATTGTCCCGCGGTTATCAGGCGCGAATATTATCTGCTGAAATTATTCCGAATCGACCAAATGTTCAACCTCCGGTATTTTCTTATGTTGCGCATGATGGGAGTAGTGGAGCATTACAAGAATATAGAAATAAGAAACCGGTGTTACTCGTTACATTTTCATGGCCGCAATCACAAACACGTATAGAGCAACTCAAAGCAGCTTATCCACAATTAGCGAGTCAAAATGTGAAGGTATTATTAGTACCCGAGCATGAAATAGCATCAGATATATTTGAAGAAATATTTAATGATATGCCTTATCCGGTTGTAACACAGAATGCTGAGGAAATAGCAGAGAGTTATGCATTATCACGACGCACTATGACACATCCGGATTTATTGGGGCGTGGATCAAAACCGAATCATATGGAGTTTTTGATTGATTCATTGGGTTATTTGCGCGCGCGATGGATACCCTCAATTGATGAATCAGGATGGGATAACATAGATTTATTGAGTAAACAGATTGAACAGTTGAATAATGAAAAGTTATCAGTATCACCTGCAAAAGATTATTTGTAATAGCTTAAATTGAAAACTAAGGAATACAAGTTTTTGAGGACTGAGTTTTTTGTAAATAAAGTAGAGTATTGCTAAAGCATGACGAATAAATCGGTTCAACAGCAAATGCTAATTCTGGGATATGGTGAAATGGGTCATGCTTTTGAGCATTTGCTGGCTGAACGATATCATCTGGATGTTTGGGAAAAATATCCTCTACCCGGTTTTCATTCCGTCGATTTAGAAAACGCTGCGGCACAGGCGGATATTGTGTTTTTTTGCTTACCGGTGAATCCGCATAAAGAAGTACTCACACGCATTGCGCCATTACTTAAAACAAACAGTATTTGTATCAGTATTGCTAAAGGACTTGATGAGGCTGGGCAAACAGCGGCTGAGATATTTGCTGAGGTATTGGGAGAAAATCATGATTACGCACTGCTATATGGTCCAATGATATCAGAGGAAATTTGCGCGCATCGGTATGCATTTGCTGAACTAGGGTGCCGGGATGCCAGTCTTTACGAAAAAATTCAAGATTGCTTTAAAGACACGCTGTTATATGTAGAACATACTGAAGATATTCCCGGCATCAGCTGGTCCGTAATTTTAAAAAATGTTTATGCTTTGATTTTTGGTATGGCAGATGAATTACAACTGGGTGATAATATGCGTGGTTATCTTAGTGTTGCTGCGTTGCGGGAACTAAGTCAGATTGTCCATCAAAAGGGGGGTAAAAAGGATAGTCCTTATCATCTAGCAGGGCTAGGCGATCTGATGACAACGGCAACAAGCGAAGATTCGCATCATCACACTTTGGGACGTAAGCTTGCCAGGGGTGAAACCGAAAACATAGCGGGTGAAGGTGTCCATACCCTGGAAATGGTCATTAAGCATCGGTTATTCGATGTTTCCAAATTTCCGCTTTTTCAATTAATTTATCAGATAGTCAAAAAGCCGGATAATGTTGCATCAGATATAAGCTGTTATTTGAATGCTGTATATCGTCGTTAAGGTGTAATCTGAATTTATAAAGTCACAATAACGGCTATTCAGTTATCATTCAGGTATCGTTTAATACCATGGGCGCCTTCTAATGTAACACAAGACTAAAATAATAAATAAATATAAATTACAGCGTTATTTTAATATTGATGAAATCTGATAATCCTTTATTATGTTTTCTCCTTACAAAAAACGACTGAATCCTTTTGTGAACGTATTTAATTCGTTTTAATAAATTTTCAAATTTAAAAAAGGCCTTATGCAGATGATGCAGACCTTTCTATTACGTATCTATCTAATTTGTTTGTCTGTTGTTTGTTTTTCGTCATACGCACTAGCTCAGGAGTCGAGCAAGCTCACCATTGAAGAGTTGCAACGTTTAGGTTTGCAGGCCAATGGTCTTGTGCATGCAGCGCGTTCACAGGTTGATATGGCTGAGGCTGGTGTCGTTGCGGCAAGAGCTTATCCCAATCCAAACGTTTCTTTCAAGATGGGGCCACAAAGCAGACGAATGCCCGTGTCGGTGACTGGTCCATCAAATGACTATCGCGAAGTTAATGTCTCGCAACCGATTGAAAATCCATTCTTTCGCTCAGCACGCATTGGTTCGGCTGAGGCGCTTGTTGAGGCCAGACAAGCCAACCTGGATCAAGTTCGCGCTGATCTGGCAGCGCAGTTGCGTGTGCGCGCCTATGAATTAATTTTGCGCCAGGAGCAGGCGCAGATGGAGACTAGTATTTACGATCTCATGAAAGAGATTCAGCGACGCATCAAGGTTAGTGTGGAAGTGGGCGAAACAGCTCGTTTTGAATTAATCAGAGCGGATACCGAAGTGCTGAGTGCTGAAAACCGTATGGAAGCAGCAAGATTGAACGCTGAACGTGCACGTGTGGCGTTAATACAGTTGGCTGCAGGTGCATTGCAAAGTGGTTTTGAAATTAATGCTTCTTTGGAAGACGATGTTTTGTTTCCTTCACTCGATATTCTACGAGACGATGTGTTACGCTCCAATCCCGATATTCAGCGGCTAGAAGCCGAACAAAACAGCGCAAACCAACGTATTGATCGGGAAAAAGCATCAGTTCTGCCGCGTGTAAATATTTTGTACGAGAATTATACCGACTCCCAATTTTCGACTAACGTGGCAGGTGTGAATCTGGAAATTCCATTGTTTTATCGCCGCCGAGGTGAAATAGATAACGCCATTTATGATTCAGCCCGCCTGCGCGATACACTGGAATATCGCCGGTTTGAAATTGGTCAACAGCTTGAATCAGCATGGCAGGCCAAAGAAATTGCCCGGCGCAGAGTTGAAATGTTTGAAGGCGGTATTGTTACAGAAGCGCAACTTGCACTCAGTATCGCGCAAACTGCCTATCGCCTAGGAGAACGCGGTTTTATCGAGGTACTGGATACACAGCGTGTGCTGCGAGGCGTACTTGCCGAACTACTTCAGGCTCGCTTTGAATTACAATCTGCCGCCGCGGAAATTGACCGACTACGCGCCCATTATCCCAAGGAGCATATCATCGAATGAAACAACCAATCCGCTTAACAATCTGTTCCCTGCTCATTTTATTTCTTACTGTCGCCTGCAGTAACAGCGAAGAGACCAACAATAAAAACAACAAACAAACAGAACTGTCTGATGCGGCGGAACCGGAAAATCCAAATCTCATTACCTTGAGCGAGGCGATGGCAGAAGGGATTAAAACCGAAACACTCAAACTAACCGGTCTGGCGGATAAAATTCAGGTGCCCAGCCAGATCAAAGTCAATGAACAAAAGTTAATCCGTGTTGGTGCAAACGTAACAGGACGCATAGTCGAAGTTAACGTTGAATTAGGTGATTACGTTGATGCAGGCACGATACTTGCTAAAATCTCCAGCCCTGAACTAACCACAGCGCAATTAGCATATCTTCGAGCTCACTCTATGACAGCTTTAAATGAACGTGCGGCAAAGCGTGCAAAACTGCTGCTCGATGCTGACGTGATTGGTGCAGCAGAACTTCAGCGCAGAGAAGCCGAACTGCAAGTGTCGCGCGCGGAACTCAGCGCTGCAAAAGACCAGTTGCGTTTGCTGGGTGTTTATGAAAACGCTGTCAATGACTTGGTCAGGCGCGGGCAGATACTTCCCTCTGTCGGTATCTCGTCTCCTAAAAGCGGCTCAATCATTGAGCGTAACGTCGTAGCCGGTCAAGTGGTACAGCCATCCGATCGGCTCTTTAAAGTCGCAGATTTATCTAAAGTCTGGGCGGTTGGTGATGTACCGGAACATATCGCCAGCAATGTAATGGCCGGTCAGCATGTTGAAATTCAAGTACCCGCACTTGGCAACATTATATTAGACGCCTTAATTATTTATGTCTCCGATACGGTCAATCCACAAACAAGAACAGTCATGGTCAGAACCGTCGTTGAAAATCAGGATCGCAAACTCAAACCCGGCATGCTGGCGTCCATGCGCATCATAGAAACCCCGCAAGAACAACTTGTACTACCTGAATCTGCAATCGTGCGTGAATTGAACAAAGATTATGTTTATCTAGATAAAGGCAACTATTCCTATTTACGTATCCCGGTTGAATTGGGAGCCGAGATTGGCAATCTGCGTCCTGTTATATCGGGACTCTCAGTCGGACAACATATAGTAGTCGATGGTGCATTCCATATAGATAGCGAACGTAAGCTCGATAGAAAGGAATAACTCATGCTGTCATCCATTGTTGAAACAATGCTTAAGCAACGGCTTCTTGTCGTTATTATTGCACTTATTTTACTCGCTATTGGGTTACGGGCGGCAACGAAACTTTCAGTCGATGCTTTCCCGGATGTCACCAATGTTCAGGTTATAGTGGCTGCACGTGTAGAAGGCCGTAGCGCAGAGGAAATAGAACGCCTGATTACCATCCCGGTGGAAATTGCCATGACCGGTTTGCCTGGCCTGGTAGAAATGCGTTCCCTGAACAAAAGCGGGTTAACCATTATTACGCTTGTATTTACTGACGATACGGATGTCTATTTTGCTCGACAGTTGGTTATGGAGCGTTATATTGCTGTTGTGGATCAGCTACCCGAAGGTGTAGTAACAGAGTTAGGTCCGGTAACAACGGGATTGGGCGAAATCTATCAATATACACTGGATCATCCGGATGACGGTACGCGTGAATTAACCGTGGAAGAATTGATGGAACGTCGCACGACTCAGGATTGGGTAGTAAGGCCTATGTTGCGTTCAATTCAGGGTGTTGCCGGAATAAATTCTCTCGGCGGTTATGAGAAACAATACCAAGTATTGGTCGATCCGGAAAGATTGCGTTATTACGACCTGACCCTCTCGGATGTTGACAGCGCCCTGGCTCACAATAACGCAAATGCCAGTGGAAATATCCTGGAACTGCATGCCGAACAATATCTTATTCGAACGAATGGATTGATCTCGACACTTAATGACATCAGAAACATAGTGCTCAAGGAAATTGATGGTATTCCCGTGTTTGTCCGCGATGTCGCTGAAGTGGAATTTGGCGGCCCAGTGCGTCAAGGTGCATTGATCAAGGGTGGTTACACAGAATCGGCGGGCGGCATTGTCATGATGTTAATGGGGGGTAACGCGAAAGAGATTGTCGCTAGCGTTCAGGAAAAAGTTTCTGAAATAAATGAACATAATCTGTTACCTGGCGGGCTGCAAATTGTGCCTTTTTACGATCGCTCGGATTTGGTTGACGCTGCACTATGGACGGTAACTAAGGTTCTGATCGAAGGTATTATTCTAGTCATTATCGTCTTGTTTATTTTTCTGGGTGATGTACGTTCCAGTGTGATTGTCGTGGCAACATTGATCATTGCACCGCTCATAACCTTCATTATTATGAATCAGCAGGGTATTTCGGCCAATCTGATGTCATTGGGGGGGCTGGCAATTGCCATCGGTCTTATTGTCGATACAACCGTCGTCGTGGTGGAAAATGTTTACCATCGGCTTGGACATGCGGGTAATTCCTTAAAAGAAAAGTTAATAGTCATACGTGATGCTGTACAGGAAATTGGCACGCCTTTGATATTTGGCATTTGTATTATCATACTGGTATTTTTGCCTTTGATGACATTGGAAGGCATGGAAGGTAAAACGTTCAGCCCGCTGGCATATACCATAGCCATTGCTTTAGCGGTTTCATTGATCGTTTCGCTAACGCTATCCCCGGTACTTTGCGCTTATGGTCTGAAGGGTGGCGCTAATCACGATACACCGGTTATCGCATATCTCAAGAAACGGTATCAGAGTTTATTGAATAAAGCACTGACGCATGAAAAAACGACGATTATGGTTGCGCTCGGCTTGTTGGTTTCTTCCTTTATGCTGTTTCCGTTTTTGGGTACATCCTTCATTCCAATATTGAAAGAAGGTGCACTGACGCCTGTGATTATCAGGGCACCGTCAATTTCATTGGAAAATTCGATAAAAATAGAATTTGAAGCGATGAAGCGAATTGCTACCGTACCGGGAGTCGAAAGCGCGGTTTCCAGATTGGGGCGCGGCAAAGAACCATCCGATCCCGCAGGGCCGCATGAATCAGATCCCATTGTCGCGCTGGATCCGGAATCGGGACGAACTCAGGATGAAGTGGATGAAGACATCCGTAAAGTGTTGTCAACCTTGCCCGGTGTCAGTATTGCTATTTCTCAGCCGATTGCGCAACGTGTTGACGAAATGATTACAGGTGAACGCTCACAGGTTGCTGTTAAAATATTTGGCGACGATCTGGAACAACTTCGCGAGCTGTCTGAGCAACTGGCGCGGATAATAAGAACAGTCAGGGGTGCTCGGGATATACGGGTACAACCATTATCGGGACAGCAAACTTTAGTAATTGATATTAACCGCGATGCCATAGCGCGATATGGTATCAATGTTGAAGATGTCAATGATTTGATCCGAACCGTAGGTGGCAAAGTAGTTTCAACTGTTTTTGAGAACGAGCGGCGATTTGAATTGGTTATGCGTCTACCACTAGAATTCCGTGACAATGTTGACGCGATTAAAGATCTGTTATTGCGAACACCGGAAAAACTTCCTGGGTCAAATGGCGGCATGGTACCCGGCGGTGCATTGATTCCTTTGGAATCCGTTGCCGATATCCAGGTCGTTGATGGCCCGGCACAAATTAACCGTGAATTTTCCAAACGCCGTGTTGTTGTTGGTTCAAATGTTCATGATCGTGATATGGGTGGTTTTGTGGAGGAAATACAGCAGCGGGTAGCGGAAGAAATGAAACTGCCAGAAGGTTATTACTTTGAATGGGGTGGCCAATTTGAGAATATGGAGCGGGCAATGGCGACACTCTCCGTAATCGTGCCTTTAACGATCGCAGCCATTTTCTTCTTACTGTTTATGCTGTTTAATTCGGTCAAATTAGCGTCACTGATTATTATGGTGCTTCCTTTTGCATCAATCGGGGGAATAACGGGTTTGTTTATTTCTGGCGAATACTTGTCAGTACCTGCTTCGGTTGGTTTTATTGCCTTATGGGGGATCGCCGTATTAAATGGTGTGGTATTGATTTCGTTTATACGCGATCAGCGAGAACAAGGCATTGATGTTCCGACTTCGGTTATTCGCGGCTGCGAACAACGTTTCCGCCCGGTTCTGATGACAGCGACAGTAGCTATGCTCGGGTTGGTGCCATTTTTGTTTGCGACAGGCCCGGGTTCGGAAGTGCAGCGGCCATTAGCCGTTGTAGTGATTGGCGGTCTGATAACATCCACATTGTTGACACTGGTTGTTTTACCAACACTTTATCGCTGGTTTGACGTTAAGCCGGATATAGAAAAAGAGGACAGCGACGATAATGTTTCTTCCCCGCCTTCTTCAGGAGTAGATGACGAACAGGTGCGGCATGAATCAGCACAGCAGCTGAATCATTCTAAAACAGAATCAGTTGATGGAGAACCTGTGAAAACAACGTGAAGATTTAGCTGTATGCGTGTCGGCTGTAACGTTTTTTTTTTGCGTGATTAAAATGCCTGAACATTTTACGTGTTGTTCAGGCATTTTTTATGAAAATAATTGCTTCTGGAGGCAATTATTCATAATATCTCCTTTATGGATAATTTCTGTAATATAGATAATCGCGATGGATCAAAGCATGAATAAATCGCTTTCGAGTACCTTAACCGTACGCCCGGTAATGTCATATCGGGAGATGGGTGATTTTATCGATGTGCCCTGGCATGTTTATGCTGATGATCCGATGTGGGTGCCGCCATTGCGCCTGGAAAGGCGCTTTCATTTCTCCAAATACAATCCTTTTTTGTTGCATGCCGAATGGCAAGCCTGGGTTGCTTACCGTGATAGACAGCCTGTAGGAAGAATCAGTGCGCAAATCGATGCGTTGCATCGTGAACGTTATGGTGATGATACCGGTCATTTTGGTTTGCTCGAGTGTATTGACGACCCTAAAGTTTTTAATGCTTTGATTCTACATGCTGAATCATGGCTGGCGGCTCGGCAAACGCGCCGGATCACCGGGCCGTTTAATTTGTCAATCAATCAAGAATGTGGTGTTTTGGTCGATGGTTTCGAGTCACCGCCGGTTATCATGATGCCGCATTCCGCGCGCTGGTACCCGCAATTGCTCGAAGAACAGGGCTATCATCCGGTTAAAGATATGCTCGCGTACTGGATACAAACTGACTTTGAGCCGCCAAGGGTAATGCAACAATTGATTAAGCGTCATGCTGATCAAGTACATGTTAGGACGATTAACCGTAAGCGATTTGCTGCAGAGATGGAGGTTTTACGCGATATTTTTAACGATGCCTGGTCGGAGAACTGGGGGTTTGTGCCATTTACCCGAGAAGAGTTCGCTGAGCTTGGAAACAGTTTAAAATATCTGGTGGATGATGAATATATTCAGATCGCGGAAGTTGATGGCTATCCTGCTGCATTCATGGCCGCCTTGCCAAATCTGAATGAGGTCTTTGCTGAATTGAATGGCAGTCTGTTTCCTTTGGGCTGGTATAAATTGATCAAAAAACTTAGAAATCATGAAATACACACTGCCCGGATACCATTGATGGGCGTTCGAAAACAGTATCACAATACGACGCTGGGCATGGCACTGGCTTGTATGGTGATCGATGCGCCCAGGCAAATAGGATTGGAGCACGGCGTTGAGGGTGTTGAATTGTCTTGGATACTCGAAGACAACAAATCAATGCGTGGTATCCTTGATAATCTGGGAAGCAAGGAATACAAACGTTACCGTATATTTGGAAAAGCACTTTGAATCCTCAAAACGAGAATAAGCCAATCAAATTTGCCGCAGTGGTTTTAGCGGCGGACCGTACCGGGTCAGATCCGATTACGCTGCATACCGGTGCCGCCTGCAAAGTGTTTGCAAAAGTGGGAGGTGAGCCGATGATTATGCGCGTACTGGATGCGTTGGCTGCGAGTGATCGGGTTGATCGCGTTGTGTTATGCGGCCCACCCGAAGCGCGATTGGATCATTGTCCGCCACTCAAACAGCGCATAAAATCAGGTGAAATTACATGGTTGCCTAATCAGGATTCACCCAGCCGCAGCGCGGAGTACGGTATCAATCATTTGCCCAATGATATGCCGGTACTTTTAACAACAGCTGACCATGCATTACTTTCACCGCAGATTGTTCAGTATTTTTTAACCGAATCGTTGAGAGCTGAATCCGATGCAACAGTAGGTGTGGTTACCGGTGAACAGATGTCGGCAGCGTTTCCTGGCATCAAGCGCACTGTTTTTCGGCTGCAGGATGGCGGTTTTTGTGGCTGTAACCTTTTCGCATTTAAGCCGCAAGGACGGAAGCTGGTCAATTTCTGGCGTCAGGTCGAAGATCTGCGTAAAAAACCTTGGCGGCTGGTCGCTCAGTTGGCCAGCCCTGGTTTGGTATTGTCATTCCTACTGAGACGGTTATCCTTGAAAATGGCACTTGATGCTTTGGCTGAAAAATCAGGTGTGCAGATCAAGGCGGTTATGCTGCCCGATGCACGGGCCGGTATTGATGTCGATAAGGTTGAAGACTTGCGGTTGGCGGAATCCCTTGTCAATCAAAAACCCATTCCACTTTTCGAGCGTAATAAAATCGTTTGACAAGATTTTGTTATGATCTGAATTT
>JAGRFM010000032.1 GCA_020446045.1 Nitrosomonas sp. | reverse complement strand
TGGCGGATTGTCGCTTTGCTCCGAATCCACCCTACGCCATTACGCAATTTGATAATTTTTGAGGTGGAACATTGCCCAATTATCGACGCAACTTTGTTACCGGGGGATGTTATTTCTTTACTGTTAACTTGCTGGAGCGGCGGCGAACCTTGTTGACGGATCATATTGATCTGTTGCGCGATTCGGTAAGGCGGGTGCGGCGTTTATATCCATTCCACATTGATGCGTGGGTGGTGTTGCCTGATCATCTGCATTGTGTGCTGACATTGCCAGCGGATACCGATGATTTTCCTGCGCGCTGGCGGTTAATCAAGTTATTATTCTCTAAAGGGTTGCCTCGTACCGAACGGCTATCTGCAACACGTCGCAAACGTTCGGAGCGAGGCATATGGCAACGGCGTTATTGGGAGCACACCATTACCACAGAATTGGACTATTCCCGGCATATCGACTATGTCCATGCTAATCCCTTAAAACATGGCTATGTCACCCGGCTTCAAGATTGGCCATATTCTACATTTCATCACTATGTCCGAAGCGATACCCTGCCTATCGACTGGGTTGGCCGTGTCGAAAAGGAAGCCGGAGATTTCGGAGAAAATCCGTAAACTTGATGTGGTAAAGTCCAACAATAGAAGAATAGGAATATAAAGGACAGTCATGTATTAATATTAAGCTATATCCGATTCCGGAATTCTATATTGACATTTAATTTGCATTAGGCTTACATTGGCGGATGGCTAAACTGGATGAATTTAAAGAGTTGGCTCTATGTGAATCGTAGTGGGTGTGTCATTATACTCAAATGAATAGCGAAACATTATTTAGCATGGCGTTAGGCCTGAAATCACCATGGGAAGTGAAAGAGGTAAACTTTGTTCACAATTGTTGAGGCCGGTTGAAAATTTAGAAAAAGGAAATTTCCACGTTAATGAACGTTTGATACGCTTGAGTAATAGCTATTAGCGAGAACGTTTAAAATTTTGGGGCCATTTTCTGGCTGTATGCATGACAGCCAAAATGCGAATATCCTTACCTGTGATTTGGTAAGCAAGAATGTATGGAAGATCATTCATCACCATCTCGCGCGTACCAAAAACGCGACCTGGTCGACCCATTTCGGGGTGACGCGATAAATTATCAGCAGTAGCTTTTATGCTATTTAAAATGTTATAAGCAGCATTGGTATTTTCCTGTGCAATATAATCGCCAATTGATTTCAAATCTTCTAACGCTTCATCAAGCCATACAACAGCATTCATGCTTTAAATTTATTTATGATGGCATCGACATCATCACTAGAATGGAATTGTGCATTTTTTTCCGAAGCAATATCCAAACGTTCTTGAATTTTTTTTGTTTGCCAATCGTAAATCTCCAGATAGTGATCAATAGCTTGATTAACCAGCCAATTTCGGGAACGATCCAAACTATTTGCAATAGCATCTAATTTTTCTTGTTTTTCTTGTGTCACTGATACACTCATACGCCCTGTTCCACTTGCCATTTTTAATTCCTTAATCAGTAGTAATCATAATTAATCATTGCATAGGTAGATATGATTCTCAAGCTGAAATTACGAATGAATATAGAATTAACGCAAAATGGGGTCGCATCTTGTGTTACGACAAACAGCATTTGAGAACAAATGATTTGCATCAATATGCTACCCATTACCCGCTTCTAACTCAATTGTCTTCGGAACTCTGGGATACTGCCGAATTGGAAAAAAAACATCGATGGGCGTTTGGGATTGTAATAAAGAACCCTCATTTATCTGCTATTGATCAGGAATGCTAAGCGTCTGGCATGTGGGAATAATCACAGTTTGCTTGGTGTACTTTAATTCATAATGTGATTCGAATGCGTTTTTGTGGGAATTATGATATGCACTCAAAAGATGGAATCTCGTTAATGAGGCAGATTGCACAGGAATGAAGCGTAATTCCTCATATTTTCAATGATATAATTCGAGTAAAGCGCAACGTTTGTTCACGCTTTAAAGGAGCATGAAAATGGCATTAATGTCACCTCGCTTTAAGACCAGTAGTAAACTTATTTCAGCTTCAAACGGAGCAGTGATACAAAAAGGAGCAAGAGGACGGCATGTTCATCTGATTCAAATGGCGCTTATTGATTTGGGTTACTTAATGCCTCGTTCAACCGGTGGCGTATTTAGCCCTGATGGTATCTACGGAGATGAAACAAAACAGAAAGTTATTGAGTTTCAAAGCGCAAATCATCTGACTGCAGATGGAAAAATAGGGCGAAACACCATGGCAGCATTGGATCGCATTTGCCGGAACTATAAACATAGGGTGACGCTTCATTTTCGAAGTATATCTTTGACGACTGTCCCTTTTTCAGATGCATTGCAAAGTGCCGAGAATGTTTATGGTCAGTATGGTATTAAGATCGAGTTTGGCTCCGGTGAATCGTTGATGTTGACCAATGAGCAGGAACAGCAATTCAATCGGGTTGACGAATCGTGTAGGTGGGAGATTAATGACGGTGAAGTAAACCAGCTTCATTCATTGGGCGGGCGGTTTCCATCTAATCATATTGGTGTTTATTATGTGAGAAGATTCGGTGACAGCTCGCTCCTGGGTTGTGGCGGCCATGCTACTAACCGACCAGCATGTACCGTTGCTGCATCAGCATCACGTTGGGATACTGCACACGAGATTGGACATGTACTTTTAACATCTTCATTTAGCCCGGTTCATGTAAATAATCACCAACGTAATCTTATGTATCCGTATTCCCGCAATTCAAGTCAAATTCCGGTTTTAACTGATAGGCAAATTGCACAAATGAGGCGAAGTGTGTGTTGCGTTTCGATATGACCGAGACTGAAGACGGAATGGCTTGCCTATAACTATAATATGGCTAGTACTCAGAATTCCCGGTCCACCTTTTTGCATGATGCAATGATGTTAATATTGCTTCGGATACATTGATGAATGCAATTGATTTTATCATTGTCGTGCATAGATAGTGATAATCGGTGATCAGTGGGATGTATTATGGGTAGTTGTATTAAGAGGTTTAAATTGATATGAGCAAATTAGAAGGACATAAAGAAATTACTAATCAAGCGATCCGAGAAATAGGTGTGGCATGCAAATATCATCCGATCGGTTCGAATCTGGATGCCACTGATATTTTAGGTAGCGTAATTGCCAGAGACATCGAAGATGCTATATTTTTAGGCCATTGGGCTAATTATGGTCAGAAACATCACTTCATGAGGCGGTTTGATGGTCAAAGTCCGTTTGAAGCATATACAGAATGCGTATCATGGATCAAATCCAATACCTTGGATGCGGCTAAGCAGTTATTCTTTCGAATGCAAGGTGTAAAGGAGTTAAAAAATGCCCATAACCAACCAGATTCTTCCAAACAAAGCTGTCACTTACCCGGTATGATTCCAAGTTCTGGCGCTCATTTCCAGGGCCGTAAAGTACTTGGGGGTGATACAACAGATGGACATAAGGAGCCCGTTATGTGGCGGCATCTTGGAAATGCCGTACACGCAATTCAAGATTCTTTTTCAGTAGGGCATGTGATGCGCAATAAATCAGCCAGTGAAATGCACCCAGGTACTATAATTCATATAAAAAAATATGTTGGCGCGGAAAAAGAAAATCACTCGCGTTACGATAAGCTTTGGCAATCAAGGGATAAGAAATTTACCATTCAAGGGCGTCAAGCTATCAATGCGACAAAAGAAATAATTCTAATGATTATTAAAACCGCGCAACATGGTTTGGCGCATCAAAATTTATCTTCATTACATAACTGGGAAGCATACCAGAATCAATGGCTTGCCGCATCTCCAAAGCTAAACAAACAACGCGATTTCGATATAGACATCATCGAAAGATTTCACACAGGATTTCATATTGGCGCTAATAATATCAAGACTTTCAATTTTGATGAAAAAGGCTTGGCTGAAGCGCTTTTTAGAGAAGTTGGTACTGATACGAGTAAACTTTATAAAGTCTTCGCGCGTTTAAAAGAGCACTATAGCTCAGATGCGGATGATGTGACGGTATATTATGTAGATCTTGTGCGAAAAAATGAAGGGACGGTAAAAAGCGCTATTTGTTCAGACAAGAAACTTATTGATTTGTTGATAAGAATAGCGGATGAGGGATTTACGACAGAGGTTGAAAAGAAGAATATAGAATTTTTAAAATCTTTATGAAATGCTCTTGCTAAAATCTCTTTTCTTGCGTTTTTAATTGTAGTGTTACTTGGCAAGTTATCTTTTTATCCTAAAAACCTCAGTTGGATGGTGTTTAGAGTGCTTTGTTTTTGATTTTTGGCAAGGTGCAATTCGTTGTAATAACCAGTGATTACAACGAATTGCAACACCGCAAAAAGTAAAAAACAATGGGCTATAAGCATCATAGTGTAGCTCACCATTCAGGTTAAGGAATTTTCCTGAAATTTATATTCTTTTCCATCAAGTTTGTACTTTTTTGTAACGGTCAACTGAGGTTTTTAGGTTTATTCAGCATGAAGTTGAAAGCCAAAGCCAATTTTATGGTCGGGGTGCCAGGCGGATTCCATTGCGGATTGCTTCTCTGATGCGTTTTTCCCATTTTGCTTGTTCGCTGCTGTTGAGTCCGTGTTTGGTTTTGTCGTCGTATTGATCGGTAAGCCTTTGGGCATGCTGACCGTAGTGCGCCTGAATCCTGTCAGCTTCACGTTGTAATTCTCCTGGAGAAGCAGCCCGGATCGCAGCAAGATCAGCTGCCATGACACGCGCCATCAATCCCGTAATGTCGTAGTGACCTTGTTCGTGTGCCAGAAGCGAGTCTGATTTTGCACTCGTGACGATCCAGGTATCGTCGCTGATAATTCGAAGTGAGATCGAGAAACGTCCCAGTCGGAATCGTCCGTCTATTTTTTAATTGATACTTCGGGTGAGATTTCGATTTCGGTATGTATTTGTGCGTCTTCATTATTTCCGGCTGGCCGTGAGAATACGTCTCTAAAGTCTTTCCAACGTAAAGTACGGGGCCAGTTTCTGATCCGTGGCGAGGCGTGCTGTGCATTATTGTTTGCGTCCATGCCGATGACATCTGGAGAATCACTATCGTCTTGTATGGCGAATACAATTGCACCGCCATAGCCGCCTGCCATGGCAGGATCAATACCGATCAGGCCTTTATGTTTCCCGCTCATGACAATTGTTGAAATATATTCGATTCAAAGACATGACACTGTGAACTTTTATTGGATGAATAAGCCAGGAAAATCCTTTTTGCCGGGTAAAAACTTTCATGAAATTTTAATGTTTTGATATTGTTCAGTATTTAATCGGTCCGGTTTGATTGATGGTTTTGCTTGCAGGTGATAATGCATGGACTGCAGGTATAAGATTTAATTGTCCATCAACATCTACGGTTTCTTTATTGCAAGTCAATTGATTGTCAGTGAATTCCGGATCGCGGCAGCGGTTTTGTCTAAAAACTAACGTCCCATCAGTAAATGAAAAAACACTGGTGCTATGCAAAAGATTGTCGGCAGCATTCTCTGTGACACACGATACGGCCAGAAACCGGCTGTTATGGGTTAATTCAGGATCAATACAATCGTCAGACAACTTTACGTGGTGATTCTTTTTCAGCCAGTGTAGATAAACCCTGATCTTAAGTCCTTCACGAATGTCTTCGGGATCGGGTTGATATTGCGGTTTTATGATTACTGCCCTATCAGTGTTTAAGAAAGTTATATGCGTTATTGCTTCTTGGAGATCCCAATTAATAGAATGAATGTCATGTTGGACAAAAGAATTATCCACAGCAGGAATACGCAAAGCCAAACGGCTTTTTTGAACTATGTCACACTGCCGAAAGTAAGCATCTTCGAATCCTCGTTCACGCCATTTTTCAATTGTTTTCCGGGCTGATTGGCGCTGCGTGTCAATTGCTGCAACGATGACATAAAGATTTTTGCGCAGATTATGACAGTCATTTGTGTCAATAATCTCAAGTGCGTTTTTGTTTGTGTGAAGTGAGCGTGCTGTGGATACTGCATTATCAACATTGCTTTCTGTAGCTATGATCGATAACCAGACAGTTTGTACAGCGACAGCAGGAACGGGGTACAGTACAATCAAGACCAATGCCGCACTCAGTCGGATAGCTGATACGAACTGCTGATTCATAATCCACTTTCTTTTTTTGTATTGGCCAATTCGCTGTTTTGACGTCCTTGTATGTGAGCGACGTCTTTGAAGCTAGTCCAATCGCCACCCCACACTAATCCCTGTTTTTTTGCTGCTTCGCCAAGAGCAGACCAAAAACCGTTATCTTTGGCTTCTTGATTCCAGCCCCAGCGTTTATCAATAATATCGGCGGCATAGGCATTGGGTGTGCCATCAGGTTTTTGTGCATTATGAAAACTAAAGCGAACTTTGGTGCGGCCTTTAGCGAATAATTCTTGTTGAACAGCAACTGAGCGCCAACCAAAAAATATTTTGGGTTGGAATCCACGTTGCGCCAGAGCGTCAAGAACGTTTTGTACTTTGATTCTGAATGCGGGATTTAGACTTTGAAGCTTTTTGGTTTGGGGCCACTTTGAACTATCACCAGACCACTGTTCATTAACATGAACTGGGCTGTTCGCCCATTTAACCTGAGAAGCCGAATCGTTCAGCGCACGCAATGTTTTGCCATTTGGGTCAATGCGACCGTCAGGCCGGTGAAAACCAAGAACAGTTTTTTGGAAATCAATAATTGTATCAATAGTATCTGAGTCACAAATGCCGCTAATGATGAGCTTGCGATGTGATGACGGCATTTGTGCGTTAAGTTGTTTTTTGATGGTGTTGACATCAAGCTCCTGGTTGATTCCATTTTTGCCAACAGATTTTTCAATAAATATGGTTTGATTGATTGCCATCACAGTAACCTCTTAAATATAAAGACTTGATAAACAATTTTTCTTGGACATGACTATCGTTCAGTTCACATTATATGTGAACATAATAATATTCTTATATGATAAAAGTCACAAATAATTCTGTCAGCATGTGGCAGGAAGGAACTTGTTGAATCCGTGGGAGTGTTAGATTATAGTAAGTTAGACTAATACGCCGCGAGATATTTGTCTTATAATCAATGAAAACGGGAATTTCTGCAGTTCTGTTGATTCCGGGTTCCACACGTTCCATCCGCGTAATTTGCTGAGAAAAGGAGACGCTGATGACTGCTGCTTTGACATTATTTACACTTCTGTCCGCATCTTTTTCGCATTTGGAAATGATGCCTGTCCGGTTGACGTGCGATGGCGAGGATGTTTCTCCGGCGTTATCCTGGAATGGAATACCTGAAGGCACCCAAAGTCTGGTGCTGATTGTCGACGACCCCGATGCGCCCGATCCTGAAGCACCTAAAATGACCTGGGTGCATTGGGTGCTTTATAACATCCCGGTTGCCGTGACTGGATTGGCTGAAGGTATTTCAGAAAATGACTTGCCGCCGGGAACGTTGCAGGGATTGAATGACTGGAAACGAAAAGGTTACGGCGGCCCATGCCCACCAATAGGAACACATCGTTATTTTCATAAATTATACGCGCTGGACACGATGCTGCCGGACCTGAACCATCCAACCAAGGCAAAGCTCATGGAGGCCATGCAAGGCCATATCATCGGTCAGGCCGAATTGATTGGGCAATATCATCGCAACCGTTAGCAATCTGTAATGGGATCAACAAACAGAAATCAGAATAGTTTTAGCAAACAAGCATTAGCATTTTTGGATAAGCGGAACATATTTTCAGGATTTTTTTTCAATAGCTTGAAATGCTGTCAGCGCAGGTCATGCGCCAGCAATCCGGTATTCCCGCCGATTGCGGTAATGTTGTCGGTTACCGTCTGTTCCACCGCAAAACGGCGCAGGTAATCCGGCCCGCCTGCCTTGGGGCCGGTACCTGACAAACCCATGCCGCCAAACGGCTGCACGCCGACCACGGCGCCGATCATGTTGCGGTTGATATAAATATTCCCGACCCTGGCCCGCTGGCAGATTTTTTTGATGGTGCCTTGAATACGGCTGTGAATGCCTAATGTCAATCCGTAACCGGTGGTATTGACGGCATCGATGACCGAATCCAGTTCACTGGAGGCATACCGGATAATATGCAATACCGGGCCGAAAACTTCTTCGTGTAACTGTTGCAAATCGTTTAATTCGATCAGTGTCGGCGGAAAAAAATGCCCCGTCTGTAGTTGATTGGTTGATACTGGCAATGATTGTTGAAAAATCTTGCAGCCTTGTTCGCGCATGGTGTTGACATGCATTTCGAGTTGTCTGAATGCTTGCTGGCTGATCACGGAGCCAACGTCGGTATCAAAGTTAGCTGGAGAACCAATCCGTAATAACTGCATTGCACCGATCAGTAGTTCCACGACCTTGTCCGCCGTTTCATGAGGTGCATATAACACGCGTAACGCCGAGCAACGCTGTCCCGCACTGTTGAATGCCGACAAAACGGCATCCTGTACCAGTTGCTCTTTATGGGCGGAACTGTCGGCAATCAATACATTTTGGCCGCCGGTTTCGGCAATCAACGGAACGATAACCGGACGCCCGGCTAACTGCTGATTGATCCATTGCGCGGTCGCCGTGGAACCAGTAAACGCAATCCCGGCAATGCGAGGGTCTCCGATGAGCGGTTCACCGATTTCCGATCCCTTGCCGGGCAGAAAATGCAAAACCGATTCCGGAATACCGGCATGATAGAAAATGCGAATACAGGCCATCGCGGTCAGTGCAGTGCGTTCTGCGGGCTTCGCGATAACCGTGTTACCCGCAGAGAGTGCCGCCGCAATCTGGCCGGTGAAAATGGCAATCGGGAAATTCCATGGACTGATACACACAAACACGCCGCGTCCGTAATAACCCAGGGTATTGGTTTCGCCCGTCGGCCCCGGCAGGTTGACCGGTTGTGCAAACAATTCCAGCGCATAAGCCGCGTAATAGCGGCAAAAATCAACCGCTTCACGGATTTCATTCAGTGCATCCTTGATGGTGCGACCGCCTTCCCGCACGCACAACGAAACCAGTTCCATGCGATGCTGTTCCATGAGGTCGGCGGTTTTGCGCAGATACGCGGCGCGTTGTTCCGCCGGGCAGTGACGCCAATCTTCAAACCCGGCAGCGGCGGCATCCAATGCATCGCTTACCGTTTTCCGGTCGCTGAGGGCAATTTCTCCGACAATGTGGGTGCTGTCATAGGGAGCATTAATCGGTTGTGATTTTCCCGGATACGGCTTGCCGTTAATCCACGGCATTGCCTGGTATGGTTGGCTGGCATAGGTATCCATGTCCTGTTTGATCTGTTGCCGAACCTGCGGGTCGCCCAGGTTCAGTCCCTGAGAATTTTGGCGTTGATTGCCATAAATCGCTACCGGCAGCGGCAACCCAGTTTGCGAACCATTCTTCCAAACAGCTACCGGATCGCAAATAGCTTCGTCGATAGGAATATGCGGGTTCTCGGCCTGGTTGAGGAAAGAGGTGTTGGCACCGTTTTCGAGCAAGCGCCGCACCAGATACGGTAATAAATCCTGATACCCGCCAACGGGCGCGTAAATACGACAGGCAACGGATTCTTCGCTATTGATTGGATGGGTTTGTATCGCCTGATATAACGCCTCGCCCATACCGTGCAGGCGTTGGAACTCATATCCCGGATGATTACGCGCCATGTGCATAATGGCAACAGCGGTATGCGCATTATGTGTGGCAAACTGCGGATAGAAACAATCGGGGTGCCGGATCAGATATTGAGCGCAGGCCAGGTAATGGATATCGGTCGCCGATTTGCGGGTAAATACCGGGTAGCCGTCAAGCCCGTTCTCTTGTGCGCGTTTGATTTCACTGTCCCAGTATGCGCCTTTGACCAGCCGCACGGGAATGCTGCGCTGTCTGCTTTGCGCCAGTTCGGCCAGCCATTGAATGACAGCAAGCGCCCGTTTCTGATAGGCCTGCACCGCCATACCAAGCCCCGGCCAGCCGTTGAGTTCGGGGTTCATGAAAACCGCCTCGAAAATATCCAGAGACATGTCCAGCCGGTCGCTTTCTTCGGCATCCACGGTCAGTGAAATACCCGCTGAGCGCGCCTGTAACGCGAGTTGCAACAGTCTGGCAGTCAATGCAGGCACGGCATGGTTTTGTTGCAAGGGTTCATAACGGGGATAGAGCGCCGACAGCTTGACTGAAATCCCCGGCCGGGCATAAATGTCATGAAAAGCCTCAGCATTTTGCTGGCAATGTTCAGCCAATTGTGTGATGGCATATTGATAGGCCGCGAAAAAACGGTCGGCGTCTGCTGCGGTAATCGCCGCCTCGCCAAGCATGTCAAATGAAAAAACAGTGTTTTCATTCTGGTCTTCGACGGCTTTAGCAGATTTGGATACTGCTTCGTCAATCGCATCGTCAATGGTCTCTGCAAATACAAATTGCGAGCCGAGGATGTTCATTGCCGTTTTTAACGCGATGCGGATCACAGGTTGTCCCAGGCGCAGCAGCAGCTTTTCAAACAGGGATTGGAACTGTGGCCGGTGATTGAGTTGTGCCTGCAATTGATGCTGCTCCAGCGATCCGGACAAAGCCAGCGCATCGGTTGCCAGATTGACCAGTATTGAATCGCTATGGTGAAGATGTTGATGCCAATCCGCCGCAGACAAGCGGTCGGCCAGAAACCGATCCTGCGTCGCCTGATCCGGGATACGCAGCAATGCTTCCGCGATACTCATGAGCACAATACCTTCGGCGCTGTTGAGTTGATATTCCTTTAAAAACGCTTGCGCGACGGATTGCCCGCTTAAAACAGGTGATTGCCGATCTGTGTTGCCGCGTATCGTTTCCAGCAATTGTCTTGCTTGCAGTGTAATGGCGTCAGCATCGTAAGTCGTTTTACTGGCAGTCAATTGCGCCAACGAATCCTGCACGGTTTGTGCTTCATCGGCAAGATAAGCCTGGTTGATGGCAAGACGTTTGGTTTTAAGTGCCTCAGTCATATTGATCGCGAGAAAACTATGTTGAATGGATAGTGTACAGCGTACCACTGATTGAGTAATTACTTTTTGTGCAGCCGCAAGTAATGAAGCAGCCTTCGTTCCTGCATCAGGTCGTGAATCGTTATACCCTGGCCGGCTTGCAGTTCGATGAATGCGGGGACAATGTTCACAATAAATTACCTGTTGAATGTGCAATAAAACTGTTTCTGGGTTTTTATGTTGTGTCGGCTTGCCTTTAAATCGTATAACACCTTTAGTATATGATACTGTAAACAAATCCCGCTCAACCCGATTGTTTTGCTGCTGTGCCTGCCATGTGTTCATCACTGAATTGCCTCATTAAATCCTGTGTTACGGTGTGCATTGGAATGGTATTGCTGTCCGGTTGTGTGATGATCCAGGAAAGGCCGGGAGAAATGGTCGATCAATCCAGCTTGTTCGACCGGATTAGCAGTATGCATCAGAGTCTGCTCAAGGATAGACTGCTGCACTGCATGAACAGTCTGGACGATCCATTCAAACCGTCCGATTTTTCGATCGGCCATCGGGGCGCGCCGAGGTTTTTCCCCGAACATACGCTGGAATCGTATCAAGCAGCAGCGCAAATGGGCGCCGGGATTATCGAATGCGATGTGACGTTTACCCGCGATAAGGAACTGGTGTGTCGCCATTCACAGTGCGATCTGCATACCACGACCAATATCCTGAAAACAGCATTGGCGGAAAAATGT
>JAGRFM010000190.1 GCA_020446045.1 Nitrosomonas sp. | reverse complement strand
GACTGCCGCTTTCATAACGGTGTGCGATAAATTCGAATAACACCTGAGTTTCGGAGTCTGTTTTTCTGACATAGCCGATATCATCGATAATCAGTACACGGTATTTATCCAGTCTGGTCATGGCGGGCATTTCTTTTTCTCCACGCGTCAATATATTGCGGTAATGTTTCCGCAACTTTTTATATACCGCTTCAGTAAGGCATTTGTCATCCGATTGCGATACCGCATGACAGGTTTTTTGTAGCAGGCTCTTCATATTCTGCGCCCAGGCACTTGTCAATGGAACAACCATTCGCTGCGTGCTGCGCCTTGTGACAAAATTGCTTGTGAGCGCTGTATTCGCAAATATTAAGTTGAAGGAGTACTAGGCTGGATTGACTGATTTTGTATATAATGAGGTAATTATTTTGTGAATGCAGATTACGCATTCAATCAAAACTCAAGCGGGTCATACTTACCAATAAACACGTTATCTGAACGTATCACGTTTTAACATAGCCGGTGGTTTGCAGGATTGAAAAAAACATCACATACGCATAAGCAACACACGAAAAAACATAAAACAAAAGCTTGTTTCAGCATTCTTTTCTTGTTGTTTTGCTGCTTTTCACCACTGGCAGTCTCTGAAAACGAAGCCGCTAAGCCTAAGAGCAAATCTGAAACCCTGCAAGCAGATTCATCATCCGGAAACGTTGTGGAAAAACCACGCCACAAACCACTTACTATCGAAGCGGACCGCGTTGAAGGTGTCTATGAACAGGAAATGGAAGCCATTGGTAACGCCAGACTATGCTACGGTGGAAACACGTTAACCGCTGACCGCATGAAGTATTTCAAATCCACCAACGAAACCGAGATCACCGGCAATCTCCATCTAGACCGCAGAAAAGACATTATAGAAGGCGACTATCTTAAGCTGAATCTGGACACGGAAATCGGTTTTCTTGACAATCCGCGATATACCATGAAAGAAGGTGACGGCCGCGGCAAAGGAGAAAAACTGTTTTTTGAAGGGAAAAACCAGTATCGTCTGGAAGGCGGAAGTTATACGACCTGCCCGCCTGATCAGGAAGACTGGTATATACAGGCGAAAGACCTGAAAATAGACAGCAAGACTGAGCGGGGAGTTGCCCGCCATGTCAGCATTCACTTCAAAGGAATGCCGATTCTCTACACGCCCTGGCTCGATTTTTCATACACCGGTAAGCGTAAAACCGGTTTTCTGGCGCCGGTTCTGGGCTATACCGCACGCAGTGGCGCCGATTTTGCCGTTCCACTCTATCTCAACATTGCGCCGAACATCGATGCAACCATCGCACCGCGCGTCATGTCAAAACGCGGATTTATGTTGAGCAATGAAATGCGCTACATCGGCCACAATGTTCATGGCAATTTGAATGCCGATGTGCTTCCCGATGATTTTGATTCACACAAGACACGCTATAGTGTTTCATTCCAGCATGCACAATATTTCGGACATGGCTGGCGCGGTCGATTCGATTATAACCGCGTATCCGACAATCGTTTTTTGCGGGATTTATCCAATAATTTATCGCAAATCAGCCGAACGAACCTGCTGCAACAAGCCGGATTGTATTATCACGGCGCTTTAGGCCATGACGGCGCTTTAAGTTTCTCGGCTGTGGCGCAACGCTTTCAGACGTTGCAGGATCCATTTGTCGCTTTGAATACCAACCTGTTAACCATTTCACCCTACAAACGCCTGCCACAAATCACAATGCGTGCAATCAAGCGCAATGTAGCCGGGTTGGATTTGAGTCTGGATGCAAGCTGGTCCAACTTTACACATCAGACGTTTACTGAAGGCAAACGGTTTACCTTCTTCCCGACGGTCAGTTTGCCGATGCGAAATTCTTATGGTTTCCTGACACCCAAGTTCGGACTGCACTACACCAATTATGACTTATCCGCCAATGTTGGCAACAAAGGCGACAATCCCGACCGTCTGATTCCGATTGTCAGTCTGGACACCGGCGTCATTTTTGACCGAAACATCGACATTGGTAACCGAAGTTTTATCCAGACTCTTGAACCGCGTGCTTTTTACGTCTATATCCCTTATACCAATCAAAGTTTCTTGCCCAATTTTGATTCCGCCGAGTCCGATTTCAGCTTTGCACAAATGTTGACGGAAAACCGTTTCAGCGGTAGCGATCGAATCAACGATGCCAACCAGGTTACCCTGGCTTTGACATCCCGTTTATTAGAACCTTCCACGGGTATAGAGCGGTTGCGTATCGCTATCGGACAGCAATTCCGGTTTGATGAACGCCGGGTTATTCTGGATTCATCGCAAATTACCAGCCGCAGAGCCGACTTCATTGCGGCTTTATCCGGCCGTCTGACACGGGAAATCACTACCGATGTCAATATCCAGCTTGATGAGCAAGCACTTAACACCGAAAAAATACGAGCCGGCATCAGTTATCAGCCCGAACCCGGAAAAGTGATCAATCTGGGTTACCGGTATACGCGTGACGTACGGGAACGTAGTGACTTGACGGTCAACCAGTTGAATACAGCCATCAAACAGGTGGATACTTCTGTTCAATGGCCGTTCTTTAACAACCTGCATGCCGTGGGCCGTATTAACTATTCTTTGGAGGATGACCGGTTATTGGCAGGTCTGGCCGGTTTTGAATATATCTCCTGTTGCTACAAAATCCGCGCAGTTGCGCAGAAACTGAGGACTGCATCCCAGAAAACGACCACGGCTGTTTTTGTACAACTAGAACTGAACGGTCTCATGAATATCGGTTCTAATCCACTGCGGATACTGCAGCAAAGTATTCCAGGCTATACCAATATTTATTAAATCTTTTGCAGCGATGTCAGAAAAATTGTACTACGGCTGGTTAACCGGCTTTTTATTTTTGTTTTCGACAATACTATGTGCCGAATCCTTAGAACAGACCACAGAAATTGAAACTGTCGAAGCAACAGTAACCAATGATTCCGAAAATGATGCCACCGACTTGCACAGCGCAATCACATCCCTATCCAGTCAATTTGAAAGAACGATTTTACTGGATCAGATTGTAGCCATCGTCAATGAAGAAGTGATCACGCTGAATGAACTGGATCTCGCCGTTGCCACCGCCAAAAACAACCTGATTCAGCAAAACATAGAACCGCCCGATCTCGAGTCGCTTCAAGGCCAGGTGCTTGAAACCCTCGTTATGAAGTCTATTCAACTGCAACATGCCAAAGAAATTGGCATGTCGGTCAGCGACAGTGAACTTGACGAAACCATTCTCCGCATTGCCGATGAAAACCAGCTCTCACTGCAGGAGTTTTATGCCGTGTTGGAACAGGACGGCATCGGTTTTAACCAATTCCGCAAAGACATCCGTGACGAAATTATTATGGCCCGGCTCAGAGAACGCCAGATCAGCAGCCAGGTCAATGTAACCGAAGGTGAAGTCGACAATTTTCTGCGCACCCAGGAAACATCGGCCACCGGTAATGAAGAATATTTGCTCGCACATATTTACATCAGCGTAACGGAACATATGGATAATCTGAAAATATTGGAAAAAAGCCAGCGTGCTGAAGAAGCACTCAAGCGTTTGCAGGATGGCGCAGAATTTTCCCATGTAGCCGCCGAATTTTCCGATGCACCGGATGCCATGAGTGGCGGGGTGATGGATTGGCGTCCGATTACCCAGATGGGTCCGACCTTCGCTCAACTGCTTTCTCCACTGGAAATCGATGAAATTACACCCGTCGTTCAAAGTCCCACCGGATTTCATATCTTTAAGCTGCTTGACCGCCGTGAACAGGAAATCAAATCCGTTATCGTCGACCAAACCCATGCACGCCATATTCTTATTAAAGTCAGCGAACTCACTTCGGAAAATGATGCGAAGCAACAGATCAAGGAAATCAAAAAACGTATTGATAATGGCGAGAATTTTGCCGAACTGGCCAAACTTTATTCCGAAGACGGCAGTGCTTCGTCCGGCGGCGATCTGGGCTGGCTGTCACCCGGCAACACCGTCGCCCCATTTGAAAAAGCAATGGATGCCTTATTACCCGGTCAAATCAGCGACCCGGTGCAATCACAGTTTGGCTGGCACTTGATACAGGTATTGGAACGCCGCACACAGGATGTCAGCGATGAAAGCAGACGCGACAATGCTCGACAATCCATTCGTTCACGAAAGGCTGAAGTCGTCATTCAGGATTTTTTGCGCCAATTACGCGATCAGGCCTATGTCGAATACCTGGCCGAAGACGTTTAAACCTAAAAACCACAGTTGACCGTTACAAGGAAATACAACTTAATGAATAGAAATATAAATTTCTTCAGAATGCTTTAACCTGAATGGTGAGCTACACTATGATGCTTGCGGTTACTACTGGCGAACCGGCCGGTATCGGCCCGGATCTCTGTCTTCAGATTGCACAACAAACACTGGATTGCAAACTAGTTGTTTTTGCAGATCGCGATTTACTCAAATCGCGCGCAGAAGCACTTCATTTACCCGTGCAACTAATCGATATTTCCGATGAATTCAGCACCCTCCCGACCGCCCAGCATCAGGCGGGCTCTCTGTACATTCATCACATACCGCTCGCCCAACACACCCTACCCGGCACTTTAAATCCCGGTAATGCAGACTATGTATTGACCATGTTGCAACAGGCGGTTAGCGGATGTTGCGAGAACCGGTTTGACGCTTTAGTTACCGCACCGGTGCACAAAGGCGTTATCAACGATGCAGGCATCGCATTTACCGGGCACACTGAATATCTGGCCGAACTGACACAAAGCCAGGTTGTAATGATGCTTGTCGGTGGCGGAATGCGTGTTGCATTGGCGACAACGCATTTACCGTTAAAAGCGGTGCCGTCAGCCATTACAACGGACAGTCTGATGCAACAATTACGCATCATCCAGCGCGATCTAATTAGCCGATTTGGAATTCCACAACCCAGGATAGCCGTTGCGGGCCTGAATCCACACGCCGGTGAAGGCGGACACCTGGGTCGTGAAGAAATTGACGTGATCATTCCGGCACTGAACAGGTTGCGCGATGACGGCATGCAACTGGACGGTCCGCTGCCGGCCGACACGTTATTCAATCCATCCCGGCTCGCGCAATACGATTGCATTTTTACCATGTATCACGATCAGGGATTGCCGGTATTGAAACACGCCAGTTTTGGCGCTGGCGTCAATGTCACACTGGGCCTGCCGATTATTCGCACGTCAGTCGACCACGGTACCGCGCTTGATTTGGCCGGTACCGGAAAAGCTGATCCAGGCAGTCTGCTCACGGCCATCGACATGGCGATTGAACTGGCGAGAAATACCAAAAGGCTAAATCTCAGTTGACCATTAATACCCGTCATAAAGCCAGAAAACGATTTGGCCAGAATTTTTTGATCGACCGGCAAATGATTTCTGCCATTATCGATGCCATACACCCAAAGCCAGCTGATAATCTCGTGGAAATTGGACCGGGACTTGGCGCACTGACAACCCCCCTGCTCCAGGTTCTCAATCATTTAACAGTTATCGAGGTGGATCGTGATATTGTCGAGCGATTACAAACAAACTATCCGCAAAATAAACTGACTATTTACGCAACCGATGCATTGAAATTTGATTTTTCAATGCTCGGCAGTAATCTGCGTATCGTTGGCAATTTACCGTATAACATATCGACACCGCTGCTCTTTCATCTTTCCCGGTTCTCGGAGTGCATCCTGGATATGCATTTCATGCTGCAAAAAGAAGTGGTCGAGCGCATGGTCGCAGCACCCTCAACATCCGACTACGGGCGTTTGTCGGTTATGCTGCAATACCGTTTTGCAATGGAGCAGTTATTCACCGTACCGGCTGGATCGTTCCGTCCTGCCCCCAAGGTTGAGTCAGCAATTGTTTACATGCAGCCATTGGGCGGACATGCGGTTACTGCCACCGATGAAGCGTTGTTTTCCCGTATCGTCACTGCAGCATTCTCACAAAGGCGAAAAACGTTACGCAACACTTTGTCAGCCTATCTTACCCAGGAAGAATTTAATGGTTTAAATATCGACGCCAGTCAACGTGCAGAGAACCTGACCGTATCTCAGTACGTACAGATTGCTGACTATTGTTTCTCCAGATCTAAAATCCACAATCAAGCCGATTAATAGGTTAATAATTTCTCATCTAAATAGTTTTTATTTGAATATTCTGTTAATATGCGCGATCTAGTAAAGCACGACTTTCAAGGAATAATTCATTCTATTTTATTTTCATTTCTTATTGTCCTTTAACCTCTCTTCAGATTTCCGGCTATTTTCTCAAGAATGTTTCTGTATTTCATGGCGACAAAGGTTAGTGGCAATGCTTTTTATGTGCTGACGCACCGCATTCATTAGTCTTTCTTGATAGTCTCATAAATACATTCTTCTCATCATTTTTAGGAAATTAACGTGTCATTTGAAGCTCTCGATTTACATCCCCTGATATTAAAAGCCATTCAGAAATCTGGTTACACGGCACCCACACCGATACAAAAAGAAGCAATACCTGAACTCATTTCTGGCGCTGATGTCATTGCATCCGCACAAACCGGTACAGGCAAAACAGCCGCTTTTATGCTGCCCGCCCTGCACCATCTGGCAGAACCCTCCAAAAATAGCGGTCGCGGGCCTCGTGTTCTGGTTTTAACGCCAACACGTGAATTGGCCGACCAGGTATCCAATGCTGCCAGAAACTACGGCAAATACCTGTCACGCATCAACGTGGTCAGCATTCTGGGCGGTATGCCTTATCCACTGCAAAACCGATTATTGTCACAAGCTGTCGATATACTGGTCGCCACCCCCGGAAGGCTGATTGATCATATCCAGCGAGGCCGCATCAATTTTTCCCGCCTCCAGATGCTCGTTCTTGATGAAGCCGACAGAATGCTCGACATGGGATTTATCGCCGATGTCGAACAGATTGCGTCCGCCACGCCAGCCAGCAAGCAAACTGTCATGTTTTCAGCAACACTGAATGGCGCCATCGAGAAAATCGCCGCACGATTGTTAAAATCGCCCAAGCGCATCCAGGTTGCGTCCCAGAAAGAAAGACTCAACAACATCGAACAGCGTTTGCACTATGTGGATAATCTTTCCCATAAAAACAAACTGCTGGATTACATGCTACGCGATGAAGCACTGAAGCAGGCGATTGTGTTTACCGCAACCAAACGTGATGCCGATCTCCTTGCGGATAATCTGTATGCCAGTGGCCATACCGCCGCTGCATTGCACGGTGACATGAATCAGCGCGAACGCAACCGCACACTGAACAAACTCAGAAAAGGCGGTCTACGCGTACTGGTCGCAACGGACGTCGCCGCCCGCGGAATCGATGTTTCCGATATTACGCATGTGATTAACTTTGATTTGCCTAAATTTGCCGAAGACTATGTTCACCGCATTGGTCGAACCGGACGTGCAGGCGCAAACGGCATCGCCGTCTCTTTTGCCACAAACAAGGACAGCATCCATTTGAAACGCATTGAACGCTTTACGGGCCATTCAATTGTTTCACACATCGTCCCCGGCCTGGAACCCAGCTTCAAACCTAGTCAACGCCCCAAAGGCTTCAAAAAACCAGCCACACCTGCCCATCAAAAACGAAAAAAAGCACCTACCGCCTACGGAAAACGTCAGGAATTTAATCCTGAATTTAAACGGTTCTCAAGAACATCCAGGTCGTCGTCGAACAAAAGTAATCTTAGAACAAAGCACTAACAGTGCATCTATAAAGTAACAACAGATACCCACGGCTAAAGCCGTGGGACTTTGCCTTACGGATCACGTAGATTAATTCAGCAATAAACAATTTTTGTTACCAAAAATTGTTTTAACTGATTCTCTTTGTCAGAAATTGTTCTGCTCAACCGTCATCCGCCGATTTAACCACTGATCAATATGTTCCAATATTTCACGTCTGCGCGGATTGGTTAAAAACAAATGCTGGTGATACTGCGAATCGGGTAATTCATAGTAACCGTTATCTGCATGATTGTGATACGTAGCGTCAATGAAGTCACGACTGCCCCACGCCGGGGTAATTGGATCATGACCTGAAAAAATCAAATAGTACGGTATCGCATAGCCACTCATTTGACGGCGAAAACCGACAATCTCTTCTTCAATGCCCTTGGCATACCGTAACAGGGTACGTTTGACTATCCAGCTATCGTTACGAATCCGGTTTTTTTCCGTTTCGCTGTCGGTCAGGTAATCCACCACCCAGCCCGGCGTAACAGGTGTGAAAAGCGTGCGCAGTCCTGGCCAGGAAAACACTTCGAATACGCCATCCAGAATCGGCACCGTCAGAAACGCCACTATTTGATTCAATACCATGAGCGGCAACGGCTCGTCATGCGGATGCAAAAAATGCGTTTCGGCATGAAATGATAACTTGATTACCGGATTCGCCAGCCAACCACGCCATCCCGGCACCTCGCTCACGGCAAAGCCCGGTCCCAGAAAAACAGTTCCTTTTACTCTCTGCGTTATATCATTCTGATTTTGCTGTAAATAAGTTGCCGTAACCAGTGCTCCGAGACTATGCGCCACAATAAAAACAGGCCTTTTGAATTCGCTTTGTGCATCACAACGTTCGATGGTTTTTTCCAGGGCAAACCCAAAGTCTTTACGCGCAGGTTCAAGATTACCCAGCCCCGCCTGTGATAAAAAGGCATCGCTGATGTCGACCTGTTCGGCACCCGATTTTAGTGCTTCATTAGCCTGTTGCAGAACCGGGTTGGCTAATCCGTGCGCATAATAATCAAACCCGCCAACGATAAAACCCCGATTAGCAAAATAGTGCGCCACTTCGCCATAGCGGCCAATATGTTCGTTCATACCATGAACCAGCAACATACACGCTTTTGCGTGTGCAATATCTGCCGGATACAATACGCGCAAAATGAATGAAGTGTCATGATCTGAGCGCTGCAGACTATTCTCTTCGCCCCATGTCGGATAAGGCTCGCTGACATATTTTTGATGAACGCATCCCGATAACAGGATTACTATCCATAAAAAAGATAAAACAGTAAATCTGGATTCAGGATTTTGTGTCATATAGCGAGAAAACAGGACCAATCAGGGTCGATTCAATGATATCCGGTTAGCAAAAGCAATTGCGCGTATCATTTTTTGGCGCACATCCTTTTGATACGATCAGCAGCAAAGCACACAAGTTATTTTTAGAAAAGTATATCGTTAAACCAATAAAAATTAATCATCCAATTAATATATCTTATTGGCTTCACTATGATACTTTTAATTATTTACCGCTTTCAGGGGAATCATGAATTATCACGCCTATTCGGTCCACAATTTTCGAAAAATTGATCAGATTACAGTCCTCACTGAAGAACAGCGTTTTGACATCGAGGTTGTCGGACATGTACTCCCTTTTAAAGTGAATAACTTTGTCATTGAACACCTGATTGACTGGCATAATATTCCCCATGATCCAATGTTCATCTTGACGTTCCCTCAGCGCGACATGTTATTACCGCATCATTTTAACGCCATGGCAGCACTGATCAAAACAGGTGCAGATTCAGACCTTATCAAAGCCAAAGCAGAAAGTATCCGTCTTGAGCTCAATCCGCATCCGGCCGGTCAGATGTCGCACAATATACCAATTCATCATGATGAAAAACTCGAAGGGACTCAGCATAAATATCAGCAAACGGTATTGTTTTTCCCCAGCCAGGGGCAGACCTGCCACACTTACTGTACTTTCTGTTTCCGCTGGCCACAGTTTGTCGGCATGTCTGAGCTTAAGTTTGCTACACGGGAAATCGAATTACTGATCGGCTATTTGCACGCACACCCGGAAATTAACGATGTGCTCTTCACAGGCGGCGATCCGTTGATTATGTCTGCCCGGCATCTGGCAGCTTATATTCAACCGCTGCTGGATGCCAGACTACCCCACCTGAGACGTATCCGTATTGGCACACGCGCTTTGACCTACTGGCCCTACCGTTTCTTGACCGATGACGATGCCGATGCGTTAATAGCTCTCTTCAAACAAGTTAACGATACGGGTCTGCACCTGGCCATCATGGCTCATTTCAATCATCCACGTGAACTGGAACCTCAACCAACACGCGATGCGCTACGCCGCATTCAGGAAACCGGCGCAGTCATACGTACACAGTCTCCCCTGCTGCGCCATATCAACGATAATTCAACCGTATGGGCGGATCTTTGGAATAAACAGGTTGATCTGGGTTGCATCCCGTATTATATGTTTATCGCTCGCGATACCGGTGCACAGCACTACTTTGCAGTACCATTAATAAAAGCCTGGCGGATTTTTCGCGAAGCATATCAGCAAGTCAGCGGCTTGTGTCGTACCGTTCGCGGTCCGAGTATGTCCGCAAACCCAGGGAAAATTCAGATACTTGGAGTAACTGAAATCATGGGCGAGAAAGTCATCGAACTGCGTTTCATCCAGGGCCGTAACCCTGACTGGGTACACCGGCCATTTTTTGCCCAATACGATGAAAAAGCAACCTGGTTGAACGAACTAAAACCGCCTTTCGGTGAAGAAAAATTCTTTTTTGAAGCTGAGTTGGAACAATTTTACCGCGAAAACCTGAATTCACCGACAATAGACAATTTTGAATAGCTCAAAACAGTGCAATAACCCCAGGATCACTATGCAGGAATCGTTTTTATCAACCTATACGATCATGTTTTAACATGGGTGATAAATTTCCGGCATGGCCTTTTCCTAGTAAAACCCATCTCACTAGCAATAATAAGATAAAAAAAGCAATCACATGCTTGTAAATCACTGTTGGCCAATGGAACAATTCCGCTAACGTATTCCATGCCCACAAGCCAGCTATTGATGCCATTAGAAAAAAACCAATTCCATAGAAAAACTGTTTATAAGAAAAAGATTGCAAATTAAGCATGGCTAACCTCCTCAATCCAGTTTGTTTAAAAGCGTCTGAAGCGTATTGCGCGTTATCTGTATGTCATTTTCATCCAGATGAGAAAACAGTTGTTTGATGGCTTCTTCATCCTTCTTTAAAACAGTACCAAATAACGCACGTCCCTTATCGTTGAGGATTATGTGTGCAGAACGTTTATGGCGCGGATTTTCCTGTGTTTCCACTAGCCCCAGTTCAAGCAGCCCATTAACGGTAACCTGTACATGCTGCCGGGAAATTTTATACCGTTCGGCAATTTCAGGTACTGACAGTTTCTTGTCGGGATAGAGAAACTCCAGCACCGCCCTGTCCGCAACAGAAATCCCGAATGCTTCCAGATGTTGACTGGATTTTTGCGCCAACGTACGAAAAAGCCTGCGTATCAACCAGATAATTTGATAAATCTCTTTTTCGCTGGTTTCTGTCACAGCTGAAATCTCATCACATAACGACAATCAAGTTGTCAATCTGTTTTATTTAACAGTATCCGCTCATACACCTGTAGGTCAGTATCGCTAAACAGGACGAATCGAATATGCCTGATACTTGAAAATTCAGATCGACTATCGAATACAGTCTGCACTGCTATCTTCGCTGCCAGTTCAATTGGGTATCCGAATATGCCGGTAGAAATCGCCGGAAAAGCAATGGACTGGATGTGATTTTCTTCCGCCAAGCGTAACGCATTACGATAGCAGGAAGCCAGTAACCGGTCGGATGGGTTATCGATGCCATAAACCGGCCCCAAACAGTGAATCACGTAACGATTAGGTAAGTGATGTGCCCCGCTGATAACAGCTCCACCGGGCTGAATCGGTGCATATTTCCGGCATTCCGCTTCGAGTTCCGGTCCCGCAGCTCGATGAATTGCACCCGCCACGCCACCACCGGTACGCAGCTGTGCATTGGCAGCATTCACAATGGCCTCCATATCCGGCTGATTGGCTATGTCGCCCTGAACACATTCGATAATACAGTTATGAAAAGATTTTGTTACCG
>JAGRFM010000189.1 GCA_020446045.1 Nitrosomonas sp. | reverse complement strand
GCCGTTTGAATAAACAGCTGTGTAAATTTATACACTTGCTCTACTTTAATCCCTAACGATTCAGCCAATACAGCGGCATCTATCAACAGATTGTTTTTCTCACCATCTTGGTTAATACCATTCGACATTACAACTGAGCTTATTAATTTAGAGATAAATACATATAAGGTATGGCCGGCAAATTTGCATAATCAACTAAAACACTTCATGAACGCCATTCAATCCAATTACTGAAATCCATTCTCGCGCACTCTCGTATTTATGCGCCTGTTAAACGCCCCGCCACAAAACAGCCGATATAACAGCGTGAAGTATAAATCAGAAAAACCCTTTTAACAAAACAATATACATCATATCAATCATACAATGCGGCCCACTTCGCAAAAGACGCAACAATCTCAAATCAGTTCACAGCATCGCAAATCATTCCGGCTGCCACGGTATTATTACTGCTCTCATCAATTATGATGAAGCAACCCGTTGCCCGGTTACGCAAATAATCATCACACACCAGCGGTTGCTGAACTTTAATACCGACATGAGCAATATCATTCATTTTCAACACGTCCGTAGACTCGTGTTCCATCGTATTGACATCAACCCGATAATCAATTCTGCCAACCACCGCTTTTACGATGCGTGTTGTATGTTTAATCAGATACTTACGCGCGGGGTCGAGAGGTTGTTCCGACAACCAGCATATCATGGCATCAAAAGCCTTGGTAACTTGGGGAATATCCCCTGTTTTAACAATCACATCCCCGCGGGAAATATCGAGATGATCTTCAATAGTCAGCGTCACCGATTGAGGTGCATCCGCTTCATCGATGTTGCCTTCATACAGCACAATGTCCTTAATGCGTGAATTCAGACCGGAAGGCAACACAGTAACCGCATCACCAACATGAACGGAGCCCGATTCTATGCGCCCCATGTAACCCCTGAAATCATGCAGTTCTTTGGTTTGCGGGCGGCATACCCATTGCACCGGAAAACGAAAATCCTCGCGGTTGACATCCTGACTGATCGAAATATTTTCCAACAAATCAATCAGCGTCGTTCCTTTATACCAATCAAGGTTTTCACCGCGGCTCACCACCATATCACCGAGCAAGGCCGACATCGGTATAAAATCGATATGATGCACATTCAGTCTTTCAGCAAATGCGGAAAAATCTTTGCAAATCGCATCAAATACCGACTGCGAATAATCGACCAGGTCCATTTTATTGACCGCCACAACAAGATGCGGAATACCTACCAAACTGGCCAGATACGCATGCCGGCGTGACTGCGTCAGAACGCCTTTTCGCGCATCAATCAGAATAATCGCCAGGTTTGCGGTTGATGCGCCAGTCACCATATTCCGGGTATACTGTTCATGGCCTGGCGTATCGGCAATGATAAATTTGCGTTTGGGTGTCGCGAAATAACGATACGCGACATCGATGGTAATCCCTTGTTCCCGTTCAGCCTGCAAGCCGTCTGTCAGCAACGACAAATCCACGCCTTCCATGCCACGTTTGCGTGTCGTATTGGAAATGGCATTGAGCTGATCTTCAAAAATAGACTTAGAGTCATGCAATAACCGCCCAATCAGTGTACTCTTTCCGTCATCGACACTGCCGGCGGTTATAAAACGTAATAATTCGGCCTGTTCAAACGGAATTTTTTCAGCTTCAGACATTTGGATCCTTCTGGAAATTCATACCACCGCTATTTAATCTCATTTTTTAATTAATGCAATTTCTGCGAATCTCGCGGTTGACCATAAGCGGTGATCTTTAGCCAACCCATCAACAATTAGAAATACCCTTCTTTCTTGCGCAACTCCATCGATGCATCTGAAGTTTGATCATCCATACGCGTTGCGCCACGCTCCGTGATACGCGTCATCGCCGTTTCCGCAATAATATCCTCGACAGTTGCAGCAGGGGATGCCACAGGACATGTGCAGCTCATATCGCCAACCGTACGAAAACGCACAACAATTCTTTCAGTCTTTTCTCCCGGTTTGGGTTGCACCAGATGCGAAACCGGCAACAAACCGGCATCCCGCCGGATTACTTCACGTTCATGCGCAAAATATATTTCAGGCACTTCCAGCTTTTCACGTGCGATATATTCCCACACATCGAGTTCGGTCCAGTTACTGATGGGAAAAACGCGGATATTTTCACCGGGATGCGTCTTCGTGTTATATAAATCCCATAATTCGGGACGCTGATTTTTGGGGTCCCACTGTCCGAATTCATCACGGAAAGAAAAAATGCGTTCCTTGGCGCGCGCCTTTTCCTCGTCTCTGCGAGCGCCGCCAATGCAGGCGTCAAAACCAAACTCGGCAATTGCATCCAGTAACGTGACGGACTGAAAAGCGTTCCGGCTTTGCGTTTCCGAGCGTAGCACCACTCTGCCTTTTTTTATCGAATCCTCCATGCTGCGCACAATCAGACGCTCGCCGAGCTCCTCCGCACGGCGGTCTCTAAATGCAATGACTTCCGGAAAATTATGCTCGGTATCGATATGCATCAATGGAAATGGGAATCGACCGGGCCGGAATGCCTTTTCAGCCAGCCGCAATAACACGATAGAATCCTTGCCCCCTGAAAACAATAACACCGGATTGGCACATTCCGCCGCCACCTCTCGCATCACATGAACAGATTCGCTCTCCAATGCATCAAGATGGGTGAAGGGACGATTACTCATACTTTATCTCTCTATTCACAAAAACTGTCAGCAAAACTTCAATTAGCTGATTATAAATAATTTCACAGGAAACACTATCACTTGATCGGAATCACGTTATTGGTATGCAGCCCGCATTCCTTGCTTTCCGGCGCTTCCCACCACCAACGGCCGGAGCGGATATCTTCACCCGGCGTAACGGCACGCGTACACGGCGCACAACCAATACTGGGATAGAACCGGTCATGCAACTTATTGTATGGAACATTATTCTCTTTGAGATATGCCCATACTTCATCGTTAGTCCAATCGAGCAGCGGGTTAACTTTCTGCATGCGGTTACTGATGTCATAACCCGACACCTCCAACTCCCCTCTTGTTGTCGCCTGCTCGCGCCGCATACCCGTTATCCAGGCACGCTTGCCATACAACGCACGCCGCAACGGTTCAACCTTGCGCATATGACAACAGGCTTTACGCAGTTCAACGCTGTCATAAAACCCGTTTACACCGTTTGCTGCAACATATTCTTCCACCTGTTTGACATTCGGAAAATAAATACGCAGCGGCGTTTTATAATGACTGCGTACCGTATGCATCAACTCATACGTTTCCTCCGGCAATCGGCCGGTATCCAGACTGAACATTTCAATGTCAAACCGGTGCTTGTCGATTAAATCAGTTAACACCATATCTTCAGCACCGAGACTGTTGGCAAACGCCACCGGCGTAAAATCACGCAAGGTTTCCTTCAATACCGATACAACCTGCTCTATTTTCTGGGACAAGTCGGTCATTGCCTAAGCCTTAGCACATTTACCTTGCCGCTCAACCCGGCGAAACAACGGTTCACGCTGGTCATATGAAGTCTGATAGACTTCAGAAAAATCCGCAAAACCCTTTAGCGCCTCATTGATATCGCGATCCGGCCTTGGTTCAAAGCTATCAAAACCGACACGCTGCATATAAAACAACTGATCGCGCAATACATCCCCTATGGCGCGCAACTCGCCAGTATATCCCAATCGCATCCGCAGATTAAAAGCAATCGAATAACCACGGCCATCAGCAAATCTTGGAAAATCAATTGCAATAACCTGGAATCTTTGAATATCCGCCTTCAAATCCTCAGGCCGTTCATCACTGGCAAACCAGACACCGATATCCTGACGCTGTTGCAACATATCACGTTGTGACAGCCAGACTTTAAGCGGCACAATTACTTTACCTTGCGGAACAATGACGGTGTCCACAGTTTCCTGATCTGCTAACCGCATTACCTGCCAGTCATCCTCTATAACTGCTCTGTTTTTTATAATCATCATGATTAAAACCGTGGTGAATAGAATGGAACCGCATAATGTGCGGCTATACCCGTATTTTCATCATCCTGCTTGACCGGTTCTTCAGCAAGGTCAGTTGCATACACATACTCCTTAAACGGCGCATGCCCTATACGATGAACCGTATCGATAAAACGTTCACCTTCTTCGACACGTTCACGCAGGTAAACTTTCAGAATACGGTCAATCGCCTCGGGCACCTGGTTAAACTTCAGCGAAGGGCCAAGGATTTTACCGATTGAACACGCATTGCCCTCTGCACCGCCGATCGAAATCTGATACCACTCCTCATGGTTTTTTTTCTCAACACCCGTTATACCGATATTGCCGATGTGATGTTGCCCGCATGCATTCATGCAGCCGGAAATGTTGAGCGAAATTTCACCGATATCATATTGAAAATCCAGACTCTCGAAACGCTCGGCAATCAGTATGGACAATGGGATCGAACGTGCATTGGCCAAAGTGCAGAACTCGGCGCCCGGACAGCTGATGATATCCGTCAGCATGCCGATATTCGCGGTAGCCAGTCCATGCCGGGTTAATTTCTGCCACAACTCAAACAAGTCGGACTGTTTGACATCCGCAAACACCAGATTCTGTTTATGCGTAATCCGCATTTCACCAAAACTATACCGATCAGCAAGATCCGCCACGGCATCCATTTGCTCATGCGTCACATCGCCTGGCGCGACACCAGGTTGTTTAACCGACAATACTACGATGGCATAGCCAGAAACACGATGCGGCCTGACGTTATGCTGCATCCAATTGGAGAAACTACGGTTGTCCGCCATGAATTCCTTGAGCCTGGAATCGTTATCGGTCAACGTTTCATACGCCGGATCGGTAAAAAAGCTCGCCATGCGTTCAACTTCTTCAATCGTCAGTGTGCCCGGGCCGTCTTTTAAATCAGCCCAGTCTTCTTCGACGAGACGCCTGAATTCATCAATACCCAACGCTTTGACAAGAATCTTGATCCGCGCCTTGTATTTGTTATCGCGGCGGCCAAACTGATTATATATCCTGAGTATCGACTCTACATATGTGAGCACATGCTGCCACGGCAGAAATTCACAAATTTCACTACCGACAATGGGAGTTCGTCCCAGACCGCCGCCAACCAGAACGCGGAAACCGACTTCACCCTGCGCATTTCGGGTCACCGACAAACCTATATCATGCGCAAGAATGGCTGCACGATCTTCCTTAGCACCACTGATGGCAATTTTGAATTTACGCGGCAAAAAGGCAAATTCCGGATGAAACGTACTCCACTGACGCAAAATTTCAGCGTATGGGCGCGGATCGACCACTTCATCCTGAGCCACACCGGCGAACTCATCGGATGTAATATTGCGAATACAATTACCGGAAGTCTGAATGGCATGCATTTGAACGGATGCCAGATCTGCGAGAATATCCGGCGTTTCCTCAAGCTTCAGCCAGTTATATTGAATATTCTGCCGGGTCGTAAAGTGGCCGTAACCACGGTCGTATTTTCGTGCAATATGCGCGAACATGCGCATCTGCTTCGATGAAATCAAGCCATACGGCACCGCAATGCGCAGCATATAACCATGCACTTGCATATACAGGCCATTTTGCAGTCTCAACGGCAGGAATTCCGTTTCCGTCAATTCATTGTTCAAGCGCCTGCGCACCTGATCACGGTACTGCGCAACACGTTCATCGATAATTCGTTGATCAAATTCGTCGTAACAATACATTTTAGTTCCCCGAAACCTGCCTTACTGGTCCGCACTTTTTGCAAAAACACCAACAGCAGTCATAATTGCTCATTATAATTTAACTTTCACTCTAGTACTCCTTGGAAACCGGTAATAATTTTGCTGCATCGAGTGGAAATTTGGCGCCATATTTCATGATGTGGTCAACATCATCATCTTCATCGTGTCTGAGCGCCATACCAATATAGGCAAAATCACCTTTTTCCCCAACCACAATACCAATTCTTCCTCCGCAGCCATTAAACCAGGTTACCTGTTTCGGTTTATTTTCTTCGTTCGTGCTCATAAAAATTAATCCTTTGTTCTGTGTCCAATCGATTGACAGGCCGGATAAACAGGCCTGAGTCGCCCTGTCAAACACACTCTACTTTTTTTCAATTATAAAATTGTTTGTTTTAACTGCTATTGTGCGGGCATTCAATGCACGGTAAAAAACTATATACCGAACACTATAAGCTGCAAGTTGCGTATTCTACCAAAAAACCTCGCATCCGGCCTTCACTGACAAGTCATGGAACACAATTAACGTTTCACATAAACCAATAATCCAATGCTATTTTTTGAAAAAGGGCGCATCATAGCAAAATAATTATATAATCTGAAATAATATTATATTAATATATAATAACCATAGGTTATTAAGGAATACGTTTTTAATGAAACTTCAGCAATTGCGTTATCTCTGCGAAGCGGCCAACCAGAATCTCAATCTGTCAAAAGCCGCGCAAAAACTGCATACTTCACAACCCGCCATCAGCAAGCAAATACAATTACTTGAAGACGAACTCGGCGTGCCGATATTCATCCGTAATGGCAAACGGTTATCGCAAATCACCCCCCCAGGACAAATCGTTATCCAGATTGCACGTCAAATTCTGCAGGAAACCGAAAACCTGAAAAAAGCCGCACAGGAATACACCCAGGAAGCTAACGGAACGCTGACCATCGCCACGACACACACACAGGCACGCTATGCTCTGCCGCCGGTTATCAAACGCTTTACCGCACGACACCCCAAAGTAAAACTCATCCTGCGCCAGGGCAGCCCCACCCAGATTTCGGCGCTCGTGACTTCAGGCGATGCTGACATCGCCATAGCCACCGAAGCCATCGAACATTTCCAGGAGTTAATCATGCTACCCTGTTACCAATGGAATCGTTGTGTAATAACATCGCCTGATCACGCCCTGCTGAAAGAAAAAAAACTGACGCTGGAAGCAATCAGTCAGTACCCCATTATCACCTATGATTTCGCGTTTACAGGCCGTTCCAAAATCAACCAGGCTTTTGAGAGAAAAGGGCTCTCTCCCAATGTTGTGCTGACCGCGATCGATTCAGACGTCATCAAAACCTATGTCGAACTGGGCCTGGGCATTGGCATTCTAGCAAAAATGGCCTTTGATCCAAAACGCGACAAACAACTCAGAGCCATAGACGCCAGCCATTTGTTTGAACCCAGCACCACGCGTATCGGCATCAGCCGTAACAGTTACCTGCAAGAATTTGTATTTGATTTCATCGAAATGTTTGCCCCGCATCTGGATAAAAGTAGTGTTCAGGAAAAATTGAAACATCATAAAACCAGATAACTTCAAATATGGAACAGAACCTGTATCAGGCCTGGCTACCATTCCATCGGATATTTTTTATGTCATGAAGCAGCGACCTGGCCCACATGCCTGTCGCAAAGCTGTACGGGAAGCAGTTTTGGAGATATTTGTAAAAAATGAAAAGTACCGCTCAGGTTTCTCTTTCGATTGCAAATCATCTGAATAGCTGTTAAAAAGAAACATTCAAATTCCGTGCTAAAGCGGCCCAAGTATTTGCTTCAATCATTACATCCCGGGCAGGAAAAATAGCAAAAACCTGCTTGAAGCCTTCATACAAAATGAATGTATTACAAGACAGTTCATTTACCTTCAAACAGGAAACAGATGATGATTCTGTGTTTGAATTGTTGTGCCGGAAATATCTCCAGCACAAGGTTATTGATGCGCAATTGGAAAGACAGTATCTGGATTCGTTTGACTGGCGGTTATACCGGAATAATCTGGTTTGTGGATTTGATCGTTTGAACAGCTCTACCCATAAACAACACAATACGCAAAAAGGGATTTTTTTTGTAGTTGATAAAAAAACCGGCGCCAGCATCTGTGAATTTCCGGTTAATCGAATTCCCAGATTTTCAGATGATATCACCCAACAGACATGCCGCAAGCTGTTGAATGAATTACTCGGTATCCGGGCGTTGATCACAGTTGCTTCATCTGCGGTTAAACGCAGACAACTGAACATTCTTAATCAGGAAAACAAAACCATTCTCATTCTTCGCACGGAAAGTTATACCCTTACAGAACAGACTGATAAACACCACTATTTCAGCCGGTTGACCGTTTCGCCGGTTAAAGGCTACCGAAAAACATTCAAACAGGTCAGGCAATACCTCATCGATCAATTGAAACTGCCAATCGCTGGCAAAGCCATGTTCGATGAAATACTCGCCGCTTCGAACAAGATACCCGGCCCAGGTGTGTTCACGGCTTGTCAAACATTGAATGATACGCACAATACTGGGGAGGCGGTGCGGATATTACTGCATCAATTCCTTGAGGTGATGCAAGCCAATGAACCCGGCTTGCGCGATGCGATTGATACGGAGTTTCTACACGACTACCGCGTGGCGGTCAGGCGAACCCGGACGCTGCTGGGACAAATCAAACACATTTTTCCCGCCAAACAGCTGGATTATTTTAAGCGTGAGTTTTTGTGGCTTGGCCAAATAACAGGCCCGACACGCGATCTGGATATTTATTTGCTCAAATTTGACGATTACCGCCAGGAACTGCCCAAAGGCATGCAAAACCATCTTGCTCCTTTTCAAGAATTTCTCGAACGGCATTGGCAAATCGAGCATACCCTGCTTCGCCGCAAACTCGATTCGAAACGCTATCAGAAGCTGATCGATAAATTGCACCATATTCTGGAAGACAAAGACAGCTCAGCACAATACACACGGTTAAAAAGAATCGCGCCACAAGACACCGTCAACGCCACAAAACCAGCCAGAATTGTTGCCGGAAAAATCCTGTGGAAATTATACAAGCAGGTACTCAAAGAAGGGAAAGCGATTACACCGCAGTCTCCCGATGAGGATTTGCACGAATTGCGCAAATCCTGTAAAAAATTCCGTTACCTGATCGAATTCTTCCAGGATTATTATCCAAGCAAATCCATCAAAATGTTGCTAAAGCTATTGAAAGCATTACAGGACAACCTGGGTGATTTTCAGGATTTGTGCATTCAAACAACGCAGTTGAATCATTTTGCGGAACAAATGCAACAGGAAGGTCTCGCCAATACCCAAACACTCATGGCGATGGGTGTTCTGGTGGAAAAATTGAACGTCCGTAAAATGTCAACCCGAGCTGAATTTGAGCATCGGTTCAATGCGTTTACGCAGCCGGATAGTAAAGAACCATTCTCTGACTTATTTAAACCACAGCATCAACCCAAAGGCATAACGATATGAAAATTATTGCTTGCTACAATATCAAAGGCGGTATCGGCAAGACAGCCACAGCAGTCAACCTGGCTTACCTTGCTGCACAGGAAGGCGCCAGAACACTGGTTTGGGATTTGGACCCACAGGGTGCCGCCAGTTTTTATTTTCGTATCAAACCGAAAGTTAAAAAAGGCGGCAAAGGCTTACTCGAAGGAAAAAAAACACTGGACGATGTCATCAAAGGCACCGATTTTCCACACCTCGACCTCGTGCCAGCCGATTTTTCCTACCGGCATCTGGATCTGCAACTGGATGACTTTAAAAAATCGGATGCCCGGTTGCACAAACTGCTAAAACCACTCAAAGCGGAATATGACACCGTTTTCCTCGACAGCCCGCCGAGTATCTCTCTGATATCAGAGAACATTCTCAAAGCATCCAATACAATTATTGTCCCGACAATCCCGACAACACTGTCTTTACGCACACTCGATCAAATCCTGAGTTTCTGTGAAAAAACAGGCATAGCTCAATCCAAAATTCTGGCGTTCTTTTCCATGGTCGACATGCGCAAAAAACTGCATAAACAGATTATTGAAAATCCACCACAGAACGTGCGGATTTTGAAAACATGTATCCCTTACGCCAGCGATGTAGAACTGATGGGCGTCCACCGCCAGCCGGTGAGCGTTTTTGCAAAAAACAGTAAGGCAAGTCTGGCCTATCAAAAACTCTGGCAAGAAATCAGGAATCTTTAACCAACCATCGATAAGGAAAACCCCTTTGCCCCACCTGCTCTATTTACTGCGCCATGCCAAATCGGACTGGAAAACAGAGGCCGCTACAGATTTCGAGCGTCCACTTTCCAAACGCGGCTTCACCGATGCGCCCAAAATGGCCGCGTGGCTGGCCAAAGAATCCGACAAGCCTATAACCATTATCAGCTCTCCTGCGTTGCGCGCTTATCAAACAGCCCTGAACTTTTCGCATGCTCTCAATGTACCGCCTCAAGCCATTTGTTTTGACAACAGGATTTACGAGGCCGGGCTTGAAACGTTACTGGAAATTGTCAAAGCAATACCGGAACAGGAGAAATCCGTGTTGTTGATTGGCCACAACCCCGGGCTGGATTATTTATTACAGGCATTATGTCGGGAAGCAAAACCGGGTTCCGACGGGAAGCTCATGACCACCTGCGCCATCGCAAAAATTGCCGTTGAAAATCAATGGCAGGATGTTTCCGATAAACACTGCAAGTTATCCAGCCTGTCGCGGCCTAAAGAGATATATGACCAATGAAGCAATACATTACGCTTTTGTTACTGATATATGACGGCAATGTAAAATGAGAGATACACTGCTAGCGTTTATATTTCAAAATGTCGAAGTAACCACAACACAATGACAGCAAAAACTCCACCTATTCGTTTAGCGATTCACGGAGGTGCCGGAGGCATTAGGCGTGACAAACTGACACCCGAACGTGAACAGGCATTCGTCCAGGTATTAACCCAATCACTTCAGACGGGTTATCAAGTGCTGGTACAGGGTGGCACGAGCACAGACGCTGTTGCCGCCGCAATAGTCATCATGGAGGATTCACCGGTATTCAACGCAGGCAAAGGTGCGGTTTTCAGTCATGAGGGACACAATGAACTCGATGCATCCATTATGGATGGCGCATCGTTGAATGCGGGTGCCGTGGCTGCCGTGACAACAATACGGAACCCCATTCTCGCCGCCCAAGCAGTCATGACCAACAGTCCGCATGTCATGCTGATCGGTACTGGTGCGGAACATTTTGCCGCCGAGCAAGGACTTGAAATCGTCGAGCCATCCTATTTCTTCGTTCAACATCGCTGGAACCAGCTACAAAAAGCCAAAGAAAATGAACAAATCGCCCTGGATCACGATCTTGAAACAGAATCCCAGACCCAGGCCAAAACCCAAAACGATGAAAAACATGGTACGGTTGGCTCCGTCGCTTTGGATCACTACGGTAATCTCGCAGCCGGCACCTCAACAGGCGGATTGACCAACAAGCGATTTGGCCGGATCGGTGACACGCCCATTATCGGCGCAGGAACCTATGCCGACAACCGGTCGGTAGCCATTTCTGCAACCGGAACCGGCGAAATGTTTATCCGCACAGCCGCAGCATACCAAACAGCCATACAGGTACGACTACAAAACATGCCGCTTGCGCAGGCAGCGGACGACACGTTAGCTGAAATCGCAGCCATTGGCGGTGAAGGTGGTTTGATTGTACTCAATGCCAAAGGCGATTATGCATTGCGCTTCAATACCAGCGGCATGTTTCGCGGTGTTATCGGAAACGACGGAATAGTGCATATCGGAATTTTCCCAGGGAACGAAATACCCGCTCAGTCAAGATGAAACGCTAGAGCTCGAAAGAAACTCAAATGGCTCTTCTAACTTTGCATGCATCCCACAGTTTGGGCACTTTATATCTATTGGCTCGTATTACATATTAAATGCCTAACGTTTGAAATAACCGGCGGCCCGGTTAATTGAATTTTAGGACTCACTAGCGGCTTCATAAAGCTCGTCAAACACATGATCTGGCATCCAAGTCTCGTATTGATCTGGCGTACCAAGTTTGCGCACGACAAGGTAGCCGAGATGAATATGCATGTGACTGCTTGGTGGTGGCCGCATTGTTCGACTTGAACTAAATCTACTATAGCGGTATCCGTAGTCTCGGTTTGATATTTCAACGGCCTTGACTATAGGGCCGTATTTTTTCGCCGTGTCACTATCCCGAGCCGAATAAGCTGTCATCAGTTCTAAGGAGACAAACGGTCTTTCTTTCCAGTCTAGTATATCCATACGATCCGATACGAATCCTAATAGGAGCAAGTTAAGCGGCACACCCATTTTGGCATAAATGAATGCCAGGGGCAGTTAAATTTACATGGCATTGCAGTCATTTGATGTTCCGTAAAATTTCATTCATTTTGCCAAGTAAGGGGGCATAGTCACGAAGCGGTTTCCGCTTGATCGGGGGTTCGGGATCGCTTTGCGACCGAGTGGCCCGCGTTCATTAACTTGCTCCTATTCGCAGTCGAGAAGCAACCTCAAACGCTCAGACTCCGGGGCTTGCTAGAGCGAAGCGAGACTTGTGGCATTTAGCCACAAACGAGCACCGCGGAGAGCAAGTTCCTTGGAGTCATTGTTAGGCAATTTTTTATGTACCAACTTTGTAACCACCCAGTTCTTGCAAAATGAGAGCATCCCCATCTTTAGGGGTTGGACCAAAGATTATACGCACAGGCCTACCTGTGTTTTTTTCGTCTTTAGCGGAAAAAACTAAGTTTGGAAATACACTTTCCTCTGTAGTTGGACTTTTGATATCTTTGTTTTCCCATTCATCGTAAGAACGCATAACCAACAATGCAGTTTCATCAGGTAACTTAGAATAAGAGATTAGCTTTCTCTCCCCTCTATAACTAATTTTGCTTTTAACTTCGGTTTCTGAATCAAGCGTATATGCTAATTCAACAAAGGTGGCTTTTCCTTCTGGGGCTGCTTCTATCCAAGTGACCTTTTTGCTCTCCGATTTTGTCTCTCTTGATAGATAATCGGTTGGAAAGGCCAATAAAGCTGCACGAACGGCATCACTACCAATACTTGGTGTTAAATTCCTTTTCCACTTAAACATCGCCCGGTCATTTAGCTTTTCTGGTTTTCCATGTTCTCGTGTAAATGCGCTTCTGCAAATTCCTGATTTATGAAAACTATATTTAGATATACCAGCATGAGACCGTATCGCCATATACACATCACCTTGTTTCGTGGCCCAAAGCCTCCATATGCTAGAAATATAATTATCTGGCCTTCGAACCCCAAATCTTAGATTAACAATATTCTTTGCCACGTTCTTTTATCTTCTCGCCTAATGGGAGCAAGTGGCCAGATAAAGTTCGCGAAATCTGGGAAAATTGAAACCATCCTAGCAAGTAGCCCGGATGCAATTTGTGGAATCCGGGAAAATAGAAGCTGCCCCAAGCTAAATTATTCTCCAAAGCGATACTGGTCAAACTGGCCACTATTCGCGCACCCCAATCCATTGGATAAATCTTTTTCCCTACAAAACGGTGGAAGCTTGAATACGGCCAGTCTTTTACCTGCTTAACATGACCATGTTTTGCTGGATTATAGTGGATATAATCCATATGCTGGAAGAAATCCATATCAACCAACGCGTAGCGTATGCTCCCAAAAACGCCGCTGCTTTGGGCGGTCAGTATGCGGCGCATTGTTATGCTATTTGTTTTGATAGCTGCAATAGTTTGGCTTGTGTAGATTCTAGAATCGAGTCTCGCAAAAATGAACTCGCTCCAATTATTTCGATACCAATAAGTTCTCCTTCTTCGTTTAACTCCGCAGTAATATTCGGACTAATTTCAACACTGCTGAATTCATTTTCATCGGATATTGCTAGATGCAAAATATCTTCTTTCTCAAAATATGATAGTTTTGGATCATTCATTTTGATATCTTCCACTTTTTACTCTATATTTTATCTATTGACGATTTGTGGCGTATATTGTGACCGGTGTTATCATGCTTTTTTCTTCATCAGTTTCATATGGAATCATTACCATGACATTAGAATCTTTTCCAACAACTACTAATCTATCCGTCACAGTATCATAGTATCTTTCAGTACTGTACCTAATAATTTCTTCAACATTCTTGAGATTGAAACCACGAAGTTTCACTCTATATTTAAAATAGTCCGTCCAAACAATGTCCTTCATAATCGCTCAATTGAAATCATTTCTCAGCACTTGTTTTATAGCATAATGAGAGCAAGTTAAGCACACCCCGTTTTGGTACAAATGAATACGGGGAGTAGTTAAATTTACACTGCATGGCAGTCATTTGGAAGTTCCGTAATATTTCATTCATTTTGCCAAGCATCACGGCAAATACCTTTCAAGATCGAGGGCGCCATGAAACACACCCAACACGTCTATTGCCTGCGACGGGCGCAGAAGATACGCGATACGATATGCCCATAAAGAAGAATTCTAATTTCGCCCTCAGGCTCATCACGGTACTTGTGATCAATCTATGGGAAACGGCTTAGCACCTGAGATTTTTCAAATATACGCAATAACCTTCGCGGCCGCGACGGGGTTATCCGCCGCAATGTAATCGTAAATGTCATGCAACCATTATTCGACTTCTTCGGTCCATACTATTTCTGCCATGTGCGAATTCGTCGCTGCATTTCGTCATTGGACACGACCCGCCCGTGTCTCGAATCTTCCAAACCACGCGCCACCATCCTCTCGAAAGCCAATTCACGCATAATTTCATCATACGTAGCATCTTCCGGCTGTGACTGAATCACCTCAGTCATCTTCTCTTTTACATTCGACATTTTATTTCAACCTCCGCTGACATTGTGGGCAAAATAATGATATCAAATTAGCGAACCCTTTTTGGCAAAATGGAACGCAGCAGCGAAGCGGTTTCCGCTTGAAGAGGGGCGAGGTCACTATACGACCGAGTGGCCCGCGTTCATTAACTTGCTCCCTTCTGCGGTAGCAAAGCGACTGCGGACGTTAAATTAAGGGACGCGTTTTAGCGCGTCCCGCTTGAATGATAGGATAGGCGATTTTGCAACCGTCTACGAATGCTACCGAACACATAGCACCCACCCATAAACCAAGCACATACAGGCCAAAGATAAATGGCCAACCCAATGATCAAAACATCAAAATTTATGAGAATTTCAGAGCCAGGAACATAACAGTCCCCGGCTGGAGGACAACCAATGCTGTCCATAAACCGCCGCTCTAAATTCCAGAGCGCGATAGGAATGTAACTGAGACCAAGCCACCAAATCCATTTAAAAATAGATACGATCAATTTCATTGGTACCTAACGTAAAGTTAAGGTGAACGACGTCGGTGGAGTGTCCCAGCGAACGCAGGAATCGAACTTGAGCGCAAGGTTAGACAACTTTTTTGACATACGTATCCACCGTAGTGAACATGTAGTTTCCGACAGGAGCATACTGAGAATTGTCATGGGCAAGCGGGTTCTTGTTGAGCCACTCAATAACAATGGATGACTCATCTAAAACCTTTTCCTTTTTGACCCATGAGAGAAACTGTTTATCAATATCCAGATGTTCGTATGTATCACCCAACATGACAACACGGGCTTTTTCTGTACCACTGGGCATGGGTACAGAAACGATGTCTCCCAACATGATCGTCGAACCATCGTGGTATCTCATGGGCGTAGCCGCGAAGTGGTTTCTTCTTGAACGAGGGTTCGAGGTCGTTTTACGACCAAGTGACCCACGCTCATTAACTTGCTCCCGTTCGCGGTCGCGAAGCACCCGCGAACCAATGAATAAAATAACGGAAAGTTTTGTATCTCTGTTTATCCCTAATTTCACAAGCTCCATCCGGCTACTTGCTATTTCCCAAACCTCAACAAATGCATAGAGACACATACCGAGCTCCACAAACGGGGCAATCGCCGCTGGCAAGGTCGCAGTGCACATGCCAGTGCGGGAAATTCAACACAAACTTTGTCCCGCAACTCATACAGGTCACGGGTCCAGTCCCAACAGGCTGACCACACTCAGAACATGCGTCCGAGCGATCCTTATCAAGACATGACCGCAATTCGGACTCCGTAATCTCGATGCCGTATCGATTTTTGCACTTCAGACAATCGTAGTCAATATTCACTCACGATACCCAATTTGCTTAACGGTAGAGTTAAATTTACATTGCATAACAGCCATTTGCAAGTTCCGTAATATCCCATTCATTTTGCCAAATATGGAAGCGTAGCCGCGGAACGACTACGAACCAGAATTAGACAAACTATCCATCCTTTATAAATTCTTCCTTAATGAGAATGTTAAAACTATCTCTTCACTTCATCAACAAAACATAATCTTAAATTTTTATATTATGACGCCAAACAGCCAAATAGGATGTGCCGACGTTAGGAGGCGCATCGTTCGGGTATAAAATTATGCCATGACCGACTACCGCCGATTTTATATTCCGAAAACCACCTGGTTTTTTACCGTCAATCTTGCCGAACGGAAAAACAACCATTTGTTGGTCGAAAAGATAAATGAATTACGCGATGCCTTTCGATATGTGATGAAGCAAAAGCCCTTTCGGATAGATGCGATAGTTGTCAT
>JAGRFM010000188.1 GCA_020446045.1 Nitrosomonas sp. | reverse complement strand
TAAGAAAGCTTCATTGTACGAGGCATTTCCTGCTGGACAGGCGCGAGAATTGGCGCGAAAACTCGAGTTCCACTATACGCCCAAACATGGCAGCTGGTTAAATATTGCCGAAATTGAATTGGCTGTGCTGTCGAACATGTGTCTGTCGCAACGCATAGCGGATAAAGAACGCCTACGCTGCGAGGTGGAAGCCAATGTTACTGAACGGAACGCCAAGGCCATGCCGGTGAAGTGGCGCTTTACTGCACAGGATGCGCGACGGAAATTGGCACGTCTCTATCCTTGTGTTTCAGGATGACTGGCTACTAGTTAGTGTTAACGGTTCCAGCATGCCGCGACATCCCCGCCAGCACCCTGTAATCCAGTATTTGTTAGCGTTAGTGTGCCACAGACATCACCGGCCATCGAGCCGACAGGTATGGCTTGTAAGGTAAATGTTGCGTTTGCGACAGCCTGAAGTGAAATGTTGTACTGAGCAGCACCTGTTCTGGGGGACTGGACAATAGGTAATACAATTGCATTTCCACCCAGATTCTGATCATACCGGTTATTCTCAGTATAAAACTGCTCCATAAACTGCGCGTTCTCGTAGATGATTGCCTTGGCCGCAGCGCGGTTGGCATCTCTGACATAATTCTGGTAGGACGGCAAAGCAACTGCGGCGATAATTCCTAAAATTGCGACTACAATCATTAATTCAATCAAGGTAAAACCCATTGATTCAATCAAGGTAAAACCCATTGTTCTTTTCTGTTTAATTGTTACTTTCATGACTAAATTACCTTTATTCTATCCAAATTCAATTGCTTATTATGATTCAAAATCATGCAGATACATGCCTGCTTAACGCAATATACCTGATTTTATTTTATTACTGCATCAATTCACGCCAGGTAATTCGTCCGCGCAACCCCGCCGGGCCCTTTGCCCCCAAAACAGTCGTCAAACTTCCATCCCCCAAACTATTTATAAAGACATTAGCGTGTTCTCCTTGGATTACTGCAAATCCACCTGGGGAAAAGCCTACTCTCACACTAGCAGACAAACCATCTTCCGCGCCAACAATACGATTTCTGTTAATATCGAATGCCGGAAAAGGCAGCATGCCACCGGTGAGAAAATCCAGAGAGCTAATAAATCCATCTCCACCAAAATCACAAGGTGAAACGGAAGGTACAATTGTGCTAAAAGAAAAAATCGTATCCAATAAAATTGGCACACCGGTTATTCGTTCACCACTGACAGGTAAATCTATATACCAACCTTTAATTGTGTTCGAATACGAAACAGGATGTTGTGTGGCTGTTCTTGCAGGATCTGTATTGAATATTTCCTGTTGTACCAACTCTCCCAGAGTAACAGTAGCTGACGTATTATGATCCCATATTCCGTAAATACTTTGGGTATCTGTGTTTGTCGTATCACCAGTTTCAAGATATTTGCCAGTCCCAAACAGAATTAGCTGCCCGCCATCAGGATGAACACTGATAACAGGGGGAACAACAATTGGTTTACTGATGCCAGCAGTAAACAACGGCAATCCTCCAATACCGACATCCCAACTTGCAGGAGACGCAGAACTGACATCAAACTTCCATAAATTACCTTTAATGTCTCCTGCATAAATCACGTCAGCCAAGCCATTTCCATTTGAATCGAAAGGCACCGGTGTCGAAAGGCCATTGCCCGGACCAGTATCTGCAACAAGCTTGATATAATCCGTGCCAAGCGTCCAGCTACCATCCTCACCATCTGCCAGGAAAAGAATATAAAGCACCGCCTTACCATTATCGCTATTGTATCCATTACCGACTACCGCGGCCCATTTTCCATTTTCCATCTTAACAATTTGTTCGGCTTGGCCAGTCCTTAGATTAAGTGGGGGCTGGTTATAACTGTAACCCATATCAGCATCATCAGCATCTGAAAACTCCCATAGCAACAGATTTGCTGCATTTGCCGCATTAAAATTCGCAGGATTGGACACATCTAATGCATAAAATCCCTTGCCGCCGCTATTTAAACCACCCACAAGCACGCTTTTCCAACTGGTAGTCAATGCATCGCCGACCATAGGCGAACCGTCGACAAAGTAACGGTGTCCAGACTGGTAATCACGTTCGGCCAATCTGTTTAAATTTGCATAAACCATACTGGGAATATATGTTATCAGCTCCTTGCCAGCATCCGCAGCCGAGCACCCCGGTGTTGCCCCAGGAATACAAGCATTAAATCCATGCAAAATACCATCATTTGCTCCGACGTATACAATTGGTGTACGGTTTATATTCGTCGTATAGAATGCTGAATAACCCGGATGATCGACATCTGAATAACCACTGCTGGGCATACCGACAAAAAAGGGACTGGAGTTTACGATATCACCCAGTTTAGTTGTAGATCGTGCACGGAACTTATTAATTGTTGCACCACTTACACAGCTGAATGTTCCACTGCCAATACTTTCATGTAAGCCGCTTCCTCTAATAAAATTCACACGTTCCAAACCGCAATTATCAACATTACCAAGCACATCTTGATCCAGAAAAGCTTTTTGCGAAGTAGTGAGATTGGAATATTCAAAAGCCACCCCATCGGAATCGCTTTTAGTAATCACGATACGTGAAACCGGATTAATAGTGCCTGACGCAAGTGAGAGGGCTCCGGCCTCCCATTCGACTGCGCCCGTAACGCCAGCACTATTGATCGGAATCGAAGACAACTGACCGCTCCAATCACCACTGTTAAATTTAGCCTGATAAACACGCCCGTTTGCTCTCAACGACCTGGAATTGGTGGCTACCGAAGACGCTGAACCGGTACGTGCAACTATTGAAGATAATGTATTGGATAATGCGCTGGCAAAAACATTGGGATCTGCAGCACTGAAAAATTCCCCTCGGCTATTGACAGCAGCATGCCAAAGATCATCAATCTTTGCGGGCGTATCAGCATTACCACCTGGGTCAGGCCAGGTCTCAGAGCCCGTTGGCAAAGCAGTCAATGAACCATTAACCCCCAACCCTACAGTAAATGTTACCATATGCTGCCAAAACGCAGGGTCTGAAGGGTTTGTCGGCACGGTATTGTCCAAGTCCGTGCGTAAGTCATTTTTCCAGTAATACATTGCAACGTCAGCGAGTGTATTACTATGACCATCGGCATAAGGGAGCTCAGGTACATAGGTATAAGTTGGCGGCGTAGCCGGTGATGAATGGTTGGTGATGGTGGCACCGGCTGTATTATCAGCATTGTCGACTCCGGTAAAGGGGTCGTCGCTATCATGGTAGTATCCATCAGTCATCAAAATATTATAATTCTGACGGCATTCATGTTCTGTGCCACTACTTGATCCCGGTGTTTCGCTCCATGGCCCTTTATTATCATCGCGTTGAAAATATTTTCCCACATGATCAACCGAGTTCCGTAGCGGCGTACCTGCGGCCCGAAGTGGATACTCATAAAGATTCTCGAAAAAGCTTATTTTATCTGCTCCGGTAAATTGTCTGACCCCCTTGACGATAACTGAAGTAGATACACCATCTATTGATTCAGAACTTTTGTTAATAGCCGCAAAGCCCACACGCATGGTATTGCCCTGTTCGGCGAATGCTCTGCCAATACCGGCGCGTGCCAGCAAAATGCGAGAACGGTAATACGTATACCAATTTGCAAAGTTCTGAATCTCTTCATCATAAGTACATGTAAACACGGCAGCACAATCAAGCCGATTGGTCCCGCCGGCGTATGATGGTGTCGATGACTTGATTTCTACCTGTGTGTAGCTGCTAGCAGAATTTACGTTCCCGCCGTTATATTTGAAATACACCGCCGGGTAAAAAGTTTTTGATTGGCTTGAAGATCGACTGCCATTATCTTGCAACCATCGGGCAGTCTGCGTATTATTGACGGTAAGATTACGACAACCCTTGCCGGTGATCATTGGATTGTGTGGTGCACAAGTGGGGTCTGCATTACTCATCAACGCCCCATCATGGTTGCTCCAGGGTAAGTAACTTACAGTTGGGTCATAGTAAATCTTGTTGACATGACTGGAACGCAATGAAGCGGTATATTTATTTGTTGGATCAAAATCAACTACATAATTGGAGTAATCGCTGCCACCATAAACATCATCAGCACGAGGAAACATGTAACGTACGGATTGGATGATTAAATGCTGCGGCATGATTTCAAACTGCATCGATCCTGAATCATCCAGGGTAAACATTACATTTGGCGAGATATTTCCGCCTAAAAAAAGCGGGCTATTTGATAATGGCGGCAAAGCAAAGACCGAATTTGCAATAACAGTTTGTAAACAAACAACACCTGCAAATAATATCGAACGTATCAGATTTTTATTCATGGTCACAATACTCTATATAAATTCCCAGTTGATTAATGTCCATACTCAAGCTTTAAGGTCTGAAAATTTCTTGCAACTGTACTTCAGTTCCTTGTTTGGCCCCCAGCGCACGTACAGTAATACGATAGTAGTAACGGACGCTATTGCCCGGCGGCGTTTTTCTAATTCCTTCGATAATATAAGTTGGTGCGGGCAAACCTGTAGGTAAGGCCGGCGCGGTATAGCTAACACTGTCCACATTAAATACAGTCCCTGCTACATAACTAATAGGGCAATCCGGAGTGCAATACGTAACCCAAGCCGGGTCTCCCGGGTTGCCAGGTTCCCCTGGTGCTGAAATCCCTGCTCCGTAATAACAAAAACCGTTTGTACAAACAGTATCAAAACCGATAACTCCTTCTATTGGATTAGGTGTATTTGTCGTTGGATCATTATCACGAATATGTTGCTCAGCGTAACGCAATGTCATTTCTGCAGCCTGAAGGGCAAGATTACGATCACGCAGGTTACCACTCATACGTTCTTCCATACCGGCCGTCTTCATCGCTGTAATCCCAAACAGGGTCAGCACGACCAAAAAAATCAGCCCTGTTACGAATGTTGCACCAATTTGTTTGTTTGGAAAGGAAACAGTCGATATCATGGCAATATATTGATACGGTTGCGCAAATTGAATGTGGCAGTAAATGCACGCCTTATTCGTCCGTCTGCTGGTACTGCAGCCATTGCTCCATTACAATTCCGATAATTATTTCCAACGGTAGCGATGTTAGTCTTATCTGAGCGTACAAGCACACACACTCGTGCTGTGACGACTTGATTCCAATCAGCAGGTGTTGCGACATACTGGTTTGCCGACTGATCTCCAACAGTATCAATACCGTATAAAATTTGAAGATCCTCGACGTTATCGGCCAATACAATGCCGGAAGGTGCTGCACCCGGTATAGATGGCGTAGCAGCAACTTCACCATTACATCTCAATACTGCATTGGCCGTATCTACATTGAAGTAATTCTGAATAATATTGCCAGCAACTGTTACTTGAGTACCTTCACAATCGCTGTCGCCGATAACACCATCATATTGGATAATCAGGGTATCCGGAACACCAATCCCTCCATCGACACCGTTAACTGGCACGCCGGAGAAATCCACTTTAAATCCTGTAAAGGGGATATCAGCATAGCCCGCTTGTTTAATGCTGCGACCAATAATTTCGAGCGCAAAACGACCGCTTTCCTGAATGCGCGCGTTATCTTCTTGCACACGAAACGTTTGGCTGCTGCTTACAAATACGGTACCAATAGCCAGCATGATCACCAGGCCAAGTGTTAGCGCAATCATCATTTCAACCAAAGTAAAGCCACTTTGCTCAAATTTATTATAGTGTGTCATGGCGTAAATCTTGTTATAAAACAACGAGTTTCTTGTGATTCGGCTCCCTGACACCCACCGCCCCTGTCTTTTTCTGTCCACATAATCGTGATGACATATCCATTGATCAAATCTCCAGTTACAGTACCCCGTCCATTGGGCAGCAAATTGATATTGGCAGCATTCCATTGGGCGTGGTCATATGCTGCCATCTGAGCAGCATCACAAGCGGCTGCCATACAATCATTGCTACTGGGAATATCAATTGTAAGATCATTATATAAACCGCTTCGAACACCCGCCAAATTAGCGCGCATGCGATCAGCTATATCATGTGTTTGGTGGATGGCGACTGAACGAAAATGCGCTGTGGTATTGCTTTTCATCCCTGTCGTTATCAAACCGGACATGCCTAGCAGTCCAAGCGACAGGACCAGCACAGTGATCAATACCTCCAGCATGCTAAAACCGTCAAACTTGGTCATTTGCGCAGAAAATCGATTACGATCTAACATGCAGCCGTTCCTTTCTCCGTACGCACACGCCCCTGATTATTCAGTATCAAGGTTCTGGAATGTGCAACGCCGCGACTGTCGCATAAAGAAAACCTAGTATTAAATCCCATAGTAAAACCGTCTGCAGCAAATGTTACCCGTATATCCCCAGCATTGGTTTGAAGTGTATTTCCGCCTGTAAGCGCAGCACTAACCTGAATGATTTCTTCACCTGTATCTACCACTCCATCACTATTTGCGTCTGCAAAAACAATCCAACCGCTCGACCAGATAGTTCCGCCGGTACAAGCAGTACCACTAATACTTGGACAAATTGTGGCAGGGCTGTTTCTTTTAATTGCTTCGCTTTTTGTTAACATCATCGACGACAAAAGATTGTTACTTTGCGTTGTTATTCTGCTTTCTTGCACAAATTCCCGATAACTAGGGGCCGCCACCGCCAGCAAAATACCAGCTACGCTTAAGGTAACGAGCAGTTCTATTACGGTAAAACCTTTATTAATTGCTAAATTATTCACTTTATCTTTCTGGCATCGACATCAATTAATTTATAGTTGTTACGGCTAAATCAAGAATAGGTTTAGTTTTTTTAATGCTCAACTACATTCCTGTTTTCCACTTTTTAGTCCATAATGGCCATATCTTTATTGATTTACCGTTAACCTGTTGAGGCCGGTCGAAAATTGACCAGGTAATTTCCGTATCCTGCCTAAATTTTAGGCAGGAGAATTTAAGAGGTGATTACCATGGTTATGTATGCAAAGATACGGCGGATGTTTTACCGTGAACGTCTGTCGATTAATGAGATTCAACGAAAAACGAGTCTGTCGCGGAACACGATCAAGAAGTGGTTGAAAGCGCCAAGTGACAGCGCAGTGAAGTATCAAAGAGCGAAGAAGCCTGGCAAGTTGACACCGTTTGAATCGAGGTTAGTATTGGCGCTGGAAGCAGATGCCCGTCGCCCCAGAAAAGATCGCCGTACTGCCAAGATGTTGTTCCAGGAGATCAGGAAGGATGGCTATGTTGGTGGTTATACGATTGTGTGCGATTTTATCCGCAACTGGCGCAATCAAGGAAGTCAGAGTAAAACGGCGTATGTGCCGCTGAAGTTTGCGCTGGGTGAAGCGTTTCAGTTTGACTGGAGCGAGGAATGGCTGGTGGTCGGCGGCATCCACCGTAAAGTGTTGGCAGCACACACCAAGCTATGCGCCAGCCGTGCTTTCATGCTGTTGGGCTATCCGTCACAAAGCCACGAGATGTTGTTCGATGCGCATACCCGTGCCTTCGCAGCTTTTGGCGGTGTGCCGAAACGTGGCATTTACGACAACATGAAGATCGCCGTGGACAAGGTAACCAAAGGCAACGGGCGTGTAGTGAATACGCGTTTCTTTGCGATGACGGCGCATTACCTGTTCGATCCTGACTTTTGTAATGTGGCTTCCGGCTGGGAGAAAGGCGTCGTCGAGAAGAATGTTCAGGATATGCGCCGCCGTATCTGGAATGAAGCCAAGCAGCAGCCATTCAGCTCATTCGATGAACTGAACGACTGGCTGGAAGTACGCTGACGTGCGCTGTGGTCAGAAATTCAACATCCGGATTATGCGGGTATCACCCTTGCCGATGCGCTGGAACAGGAACAGCCGTACTTGATGCCGATGCCAGCCCCGTTCGATGGCTATATCGAAGTATTGGCGCGGGTATTCAGCACGTGTCTGATCACATTGCTGCGTAATCGTTATTCCGTTCCCTGTCGTCTGGCCAATCAGATGGTGGCCGTTCATCAGTATGCCGACCGCCTCGAGATCGTCCATGACAATGCCGTAGCAGCCTGTCATACTCGTTTACTCGATTGCGACCAGGTCAACTATGACTGGCAGCATTATATTCCGGTCATCGAGAAGAAACCGGGCGCCTTGCGCAACGGTGCTCCATTTGCCGAACTACCGGCACTTTGTTACAGTTGCAGACAGCATTACGGCGCAGGGAGCGCCAGCAGGCCGATCGAATCATGGCCAAGGTACTCGACGGCCTGGTGCCGATCCATGGACTGGAAGCGGTGCTGGTCGCTGTTGAACTGGTGCTCGAATCCGGTGTGCCCAGTGCCGAGCATGCCTCCAATGTATTGGCACGGTTGAAACACACCGACGTACCGGCGTCAGTAGAAACAACGCTAAAGCTCAAGGAAGAACCGCAGGCCGATACGGCGCGTTATGATCGCCTAAACGCTAAAGAGGCGCCCCATGTCTGATGTTATCACGCAACTCAAGGCACTGAAGCTATACGGCAATGGCCAGTTCCTATACTGAACTGAGACAACAAATTACCCCCGATGTCGCTGAAAGTTTTGATTTTGCAAACACACTGCTAAACCAATTACTCCAGGCCGAAGCAGCCGAGCGCAACATTCGTTCCATCCGCTATCAGACACAAGCTGCCAGATTCCCGGTGCAGCGTCATTTACAGGGATTCGACTTCAGTCAGTCCAAAGTCGATAAACAACTGATTCATCAACTGGCCGCGATGGAATTTACCACCGCCGCACAGAATCTGGTGCTGGTTGGTGGCGCCGGTACTGGCAAAACACACCTAGCCATTGCCATCGGCACTTCAGGCATACAGCATCATAATAAAAAGGTGCGTTTCTTCAGCGCCATCGATCTGGCAAATAGCCTGGAACAGGAAAAATCAGCGGGCAAACAAGGCAGGCTTGCCCTGCGACTGTTGCAGGTTGACCTGGTTATTCTCGACGAACTGGGCTATCTGCCGTTCTTTCAGGCCGGAGGGGCTCTATTGTTTCATCTGCTCTCCAGACTATATGAACGCACCAGTGTCATTATCACCACCAACCTCGCATTCGCAGAATGGAGCAACGTATTCATCGACGCCAAAATGACTACAGCACTGCTGGATCGACTCACGCACCATTGCCACACCGTCGAAACCGGCAACGAGTCTTTTCGTTACAAACAAAGCACAGCCAATGCAAAGATCAGAATACAGCAGCGGGAAAAAGAAAAATACTCACCAGAAGAAAATCTGGTCGATTTGTAGCAAACAACAGAACTAAAAACATCAACAGGAGGCAAAATACCAACTCAGTCTGGTCGACTTATCCTCAGATGCGTAGTATCTGGCGCATTGTTTTCCCCTGGTCAAAATTCAACCGTAATGAATGGTCAATTTTAAGCCGGTATCAAGAATTCATAACTCCAATTTTCTATCCAATATGCTGCGATATTTGTCGAATCTGCAAACGTGTCGGGACAAATGAAATCTAATTCTACAATTCAGCATCAAAATTTAAGAAAATTAACCAGCCGCCTTAGGTTCGTGCAATATTCGGGTTAGTCTGTTGGATGTTTCTGTTTTTAGCTTCCAGCCGGATGAAGTTACTTGGTACAGGTAATTTCAGAAGATAACTAAATCGATTTTTCGAGAAATTCGATAGTTAAATGCGCCACCTTAGGGATACCAATTTTTAACTGTAGCGGATATGTTGCCTTATTACCAATGCGACGATAACCGCGGCGTTGATAGAAAGCGATAAGTTCAGTTCGCTGGGAGACAGCGAACATCCGGATTTTATTTGCAGCGAGCTGCTTTTTTGCTATGGTCTCCGCTTGTTGCAGAATATACTTTCCGACTCCTTGACCCTGAAAATCGGGATGTACTGAAAAAAAACCGATATACGCATGATCTTTTTCCTGAGCAAGATAAATACAAGCTGCCAGCATTTTATGAAGATAAACAACATAAAACTGTGCTTCGGATTTTGTCATGGCCGTTGTAATATCGGTGAGATTGGTTCGGTCGCCGCCGATGAGATGTGTTTCCCGTGTCCAGCCTGTATCGCCGCGGTAAGTTAAGTTGACCAGATTACAAATATCATGCGTGTATTCGGGTTTTGCGGGCTGGAGTACGAATTGTGAAAGCAATGTATTTGCGTCATAAACATCTTGTTTCATAATCAACGAATTACAGATGCTTCTTAAAACAGGCCTAGCAAAGAGTTCTTTGTCAATGCGACTGCTACAATATAAGCAAACACACATTGCGCTGCGATCCAGGCATTAATACGGGTTTGGCGTGTCTTGCCGAAACGCATAGCAATCATTCCGAGACCGATATAAATCAATAAACCGATCACTTTTGCGGTGAGCCAAGAGTCGTTAATGGGATTTTGCTTAATGTGAAAAGCCAAAGCAATTGCACTTGTCAGCAAGATGGTATCAACGATATGCGGCAGTACTTTAACACAGCGTTGATGCAATGCCGGGGATTCTTTAATCAACCAGACGCCACGCACGAAGAAAAGCAGGAAACTGGTAATTATGCTGCTGACATGGATCATTTTAATCAACGTATAGCTCATAAACGGCTCCCTACATTAACCAACCATGACTACCGGCAACTGCACCAGCTATTGTGATCAGGCTGACAATGAGTAACGTCAGATGTTTACGCTGGATTTTATCGAATGTTTGAGTTGAAATAGTTTCCGCTGTCACCGATTGGACTTTTTTTCGTGCTTTGGGTTCGGCGATAAAAAGCATGAACGTAAACAACAGCCAGATTAATACCATGGTATGCATCCACCAATATTGCCATTGAGTGAAACGATACCAGGCATCTAGCACGAAAGTCATGTAAAAACCACTCAACCCGACAATTAATGTGGTTATGCGTGCCTGTGTGGCAAAACGGCGCCTGAAGTCTTTGAAAAAAGTCATTGCGTCAACAGGTGATGCCTTTTGTTTTAAAGCAGGCAACAAAACCAGCGTAACCATTGCTACACCGCCAATCCAAAGTACCACACTGAGGACATGCAGTACTCGTGCAAGAACAAAACCGTCCATGATGCTTCTATAAAATATGTCTTATTTTTATCACATGTAATTTAGTCTTCACTGCCAGCCCAGTTAGCAGCTTGTTCGTAGTCTTCAAACACGATGACTTCTGCATCGGTAAATAGATTGGATATCCAAGCGCTCCAGGCTTGCCATTGATCATTAGTAACGACGGCAATGTGGTTGAAGTCATTGCCATGTTCACGCATGAATTTGATATCTTCCCATGCCACATCGACGGTATAGTTGATCATATCGCGTAAATCGATGACGACATTGACTTTATCCCCCATATGCGATTGGTAGATGACTTCATCTTCAAATTGCTTATAGTCGGCTAATGTAAATTCACTAATCACGGCGACAACAATCAGGTTATCTTGTTTTTCTATGGTAATCATGATTTCACCTCAATTAATAATGAAGCCATTATCAACAATTAAATTAAATGGTGCAAATGTTACTGAATAAGCGTTCTTGCCGGTTTGGTATGGGTTTGTTGGAAAATTCGAATAAGTTTCTGTAAATGTTATAAGTTCTACAAAGACAAATTTGTCTGATTATTTTTTAATATACCTTAGTGGCTAGTCTAAGTAGTTGTGCGTTTAGTGTTAGGTTCGCTTTTTTTGCTTGTTTCAAGTTTGCTTCAAATGTGATTTTGTCATTTTCGACATTCATATTTAGCATGACGCCTTGAAGGCATGCGTCAGGACTGTCGGCAATAGTTAAAACCGAATGATCTGCTAAGCTGTTGACTATGTCAGGTATTTTTTTTCTTTCGGATCGCGAGATATAAACAAGCTGACAGCTTGTGAGTTGCTCTAACTGATTGATTCTATGGATTACGATAGAATGGTTCCTGATGGTCTTATCTTCTAATAAAACATCAAAATTTTTACCAAAAGGATCATCGCCATAAATGCATAAGTCGAAAGTGGTGAAGCTGTGTTCGGGCCAGGTGGTAAACAAAGAAAAATTATATAAAAATGCTGACTTTAACGTGTATTCATCTGTTTCATCGGCCGATGAATAAGTAGATAGTCCCGCTATGATGCAAAGGAACAATAGCCGCAATTTTATGGCAGCTATTTTCTTGTTGAATCTGTTTTTGAGGGAATTAAGTCGCATCGCTTACGTTTGTCATGATTAGAAACGCCAAATAATTCGGCCATAAACACTGCGTTGTATTTGCACCGGCATGGTTTGCACAACTTCTGGAGTATATTCCAAGTGGTGTGATTGCAACAGATTCTGACCGATCAGTGACAATTCCAGGCCGGTCACGGGAAGCCATGCTAGCCGCAAATCTAGCGTCTGGTAACTATCGACATTCAACCCCGGTAATTTGTCGATATGACGGAAGAATGCATCCAGTTCAATGTTGTGGGTTATATCCAGTTGTGATCGAAGCGTAAACTGATGTTTAGGGTCTTTGCCCGATTCTACTTCATGGTCCAAGGGAGCCTGATTTCTAATCTGTAAATGGCTATAACTGGGCATGAACCGTAATCTTTTGAATGCATCCCATCTGCCGTAAATTTCAAAGCCGAATATTTCGGTATCTCGTTGACTGAATAATTGCGCAGTTTCCGATGAAATTTCAAATTCACTGATTGAGTGGTTGTAATCATTGAAAAATCCGGAAATTTCTACGGAAAGATTCGATGTCAGCCGATGTTTGTATCCGGTTTCAAATCCCCATAGCGTTTCAGCAACAAGGTCGGGATTGCCAATCAGTCTGAGAAACTCGGCGCCATTCCGGATGAAACGATTGCCATCGCGTTCGAAACGTGATGGTAAGCGCACGGCACGTATTATTGATGCCCAAATGGTTTGTTTGCTATTGGGCGTCCATAGTACCCGGAAAGTGGGAAGGAAATTGTCGTGTGCATACGTGTTATCCATAAATTTAAGACCGGCGACCACTTTTAACCGGTTTTCGATAAGTGGAATTTCAGTTTGTGCAAAAATATTGGTGGTTTGTAAGATGCGGCTGGTTGGTTCGAAAGAAATCGGCAGACCGGCGTTTAAATGGTCTCTGGTCCAGCGATAGCCGACGCCCCACAAAAATTCCTGACGAAACGGCAGTGTTAATGGAAACCGGTGTTGAAAATCAATATCGAAGGTATGCCGGCGTTCGCGGAAAGACAATTCATTTCGCCGGTTATGATCATAATAAGCTTGCAGGATCATGTTGGAATTTTCACCGGTGGTACGATTCCAGCGCATGAGTGCGTGACCGCCAGCCAGATTAACATCTTCCGTCTGAGTAACCAGTGTATCCGGAGCCGATTGATGTACAAAGCTGGTTTTTTGACCAGCTTTGCCGCTTTGATATTGTCCCTGGAAGGTAACTTCGTTGTGGCTATTAATATGCCAATCAGCTCGCAAACCTAAGGTTCCCATGCGCCATCTGTCATGCGCGCCTGCCGGGTTAAAACTGTTGTCACGTGTAAAACCTTTGGCAAAAACACGGAAATGAAAATCCTTGCCGATTTTCCCGCCGTGACGCAACGTCATAAATCCCCGTTCTTCGCTGCCGCCGCCACCTGAAACCAAAGTGCCCTGCGTATCACTCGATTTTTTGGTAATGATATGTATCGCGCCATTGGCGGCGTTGGCGCCCCAGATCGTGCCGCTTGGGCCACGTATAACTTCAATTCGTTCGATATCTTCGAGCGGAAGATCCAGCGATTCCCAAAAGGTTCCGGCAAATAAAGGGGAAAAATGGCTCGGCCATCAACCATTACCAACAGATCGTCTGCAAACCGTCCGCTAAAACCGCGCGATGTGACCGACCACTTATTGGCATCAATGCGTGCAACAGACAAACCCGGCGCCATACGTAATAATTCTGGAATGCTATTTGCGCTTGAGCGGCGGATGTCTTCTTGAGAAATGACAAATACAGCCGCTGCGGTATCGCTCGTATTTTGTGGTTTGCGTGATACGGTGGATATCGTCATATTCATTAAATCTTCAAGCGACATCTCCATTATTTTTTTATCAATAATGATATCCGGGGCTGCAAAACCAAGATTTGTAATCAGTGTAAAGATTGAAGCAAACAGCAGCTTATGCATATAGCATGTTGACTGATTATTGAACTGTGTGACCATTATTTAGACTTAACACAATTGGTGAATTACTTTTGTTGTTCCTGAAATGGCGCCAGGCAAGGCATAAAAAACGTGGTTTGGTTATTCCAAATGAGCGACGAATAACACGGCATGCCATCATTTCAGGGATAATCCATAGGACTGAACCCATTTTGGTTTCCCGCTGCGTTATCAATCGCTCATGTGTAGAGTAACTACACCACGCACACTCTGCCTTGCTGAATTCCAAAATGGGTTTCAGCAGCAAACAGTTCACAAATTGTTAACACCCTCTAGACATGCCGATTATGCTTTAAAGATAAAAATGTGTTGAATAATTTGCCTGAATTATACTAGGGGCTGTTCTCGATTAGTGAATTATTTCTGTTGCCCCTGAAATGGCGTCAGGCAAGGCATGAGAAGCGTAGTTTGGTTATTCCAAATAAGCGACGAATAACGTGGCATGGCGCCATTTCAGGGACAACCCATTGGGCTGGACCCATTTTGGTCCTCCGCAGCGTTATCATTCGCTCATGTAGAGCGACTACACTACGCTCACGCTGCCTTGCTGAGGCCCAAAATGGGTGCCAGCAGAAACAGTTCACTAATTGAGAACAGCCCCTAGACCTTTGGAAGGTTGTTTTCGAAACTCAGGGTTTTGTAAAATCGTGAAAGAAGGCTGGCAAACTTGCTTGAGACTTTTTCTGCGCTTTCTGGTATTGGATATTCGTGGACTAAGCCATAAAACCGAATAATTTCAGTTGCATGCTGTTTAGTTGGTTTGGGTCTAACTTCAATGCACCTTGAGTGCCATTTTATGGCCCAGCAATCCACTGGTTGCGCCGCCCAGTATAATCAATCCCATGCCTAGCCAGGCAACCGGCGGTAGGATTTCATTCCAAATCAAAACGCCCCATATGCCGGCAAACAGTACTGTGCTGTATCCCAGTGAACTGACAACCAGCGTTGTTCCGGTACGATATGCGCGTGTCATAGCGAGTTGTGCGAGAGTTGCGGTAATGCCGATACCGATTAGCAGGTGAATATTTTGCTGTGTAACCGGACTGAATGCAGTAAGTAGCAACCAAATGCCGGTTATCACTGTACAAATTACTGTGAAATAAAATACTACGCGCCATTCGGATTCTCCAAGGTTGCCCAGTTGCTTGACATTCAAATAAGCAATTGCCGCAAAGAAACCGGATGCCAGGCCCAGCATTGCGGCCACCCATTGATCGTCATGAACCGTAGGGCGCAGCAGGAAAATAACGCCGATAAAGCCGGCAGCAAGTGCTGTAATGACAGGCCAGTGCAGTTGTTCCTTGAGAATAATGGCGGAAAACAGCACCATGAACAGCGGCCAGGTATAGTTCAACGATATGGCCGTGGCCAAGGGCAATTCGGTGATGCAATAGAAAAACATTAGAAGACTGCCTAAGCCCGTCAATCCGCGGCTACAGTGCGTTTTCCAATGTGTGGTACGTAAGGTGAGGCGATAATGGCGAACCACCAGCCATGTCATTGCGACACCTATCAGAGATCGGTAAAAAACCAGTTCTATGGTGGTGAACTGATTAGCGCTAAGTTTGACCAGCACACCCATGCAGGCGAACAAAAATGCGGCAACCAACATCCAGAAAGAACGCATATCAAATAGTCTGGTTATACGTGGAATTTAAATATGGTTCTATTTCATGCCGCAGGAATTGATGGAAATGCACCATGCCTGCTTCCATCGGCATTTGGTAGGGGCCGATTTCATTGATTGACTGATTGTGCAATGCATGCCGGCCTTCGGTCATGCGCATACAAATTTCTTCATCTTCTACCGCAGTTTCGAAATAAGCAGCTTGTTCGGCCTCGACAAATTCGCGTTCAAATAGAGTGATTTCCTCGGGGTAATAAAACTCGACAATATTCATACAGCTTTCGATGCCTGTTGGCTTAATAGTGCTGATAACCAGTGTATGCGGATACCATTCGAGCATGATATTCGGGAAATATAGCAACCATATCGCGCCGTGCGGCGGCAAACTGTCACCGTATTGCGCAAGAACCTGTTCGTGCCACTTTGCATAAACCGGCGTGCCCGGGCGTTTGAATCGCGTATTATTGACGCCGACAGTTTGAACGTTATACCGGTCTCCGAATTTCCAAGTCAGGTCTGCTGTGTTGACAAAATTCCCAAGGCCGGGATGAAACGGATCGACATGATAATCTTCCAAATAAACTTCGATAAAAGTTTTCCAGTTGCAGTTATAGTGATCAACCTGTATGCGATCAAGCAGATAACCTGAAAAATCGAAATCTTTGGATACACCTAAACCCGCCATATCCTGAGCGACATTTCGTTTGCCATTGAAGAGTAAGCCATTCCAGTTTTGCAGTGGCGATTTTTCCAGATGTTTGCAAGGATTTCGCTCAAAATGTGGTGCGCCGAGTAATGTGCCGTCCAAGGCGTATGTCCAGCGGTGCAATGGGCAAACGATGCTTTTGGTATTGCCCCTGCCTTCAAGTATACGGGCCTGACGATGCCGGCAGATATTGGAAACCAGTTCTATGCCTTGATTATTACGAACCAGAACTTTCGCGTTATTCATCCATTCCAGCACATAGTAGTCACCCATCTCAGGCACCATTACTTCATGGCCGATATAACACGGCCCATTGTCAAATAATTGTTTTTCTTCAATTCTCAGTATTTCAGGGCTGAGATACCAATCAATGGGGAGTTGAATTGCAGTATGTGCAAGTTTGGAAATGTCAGACAGATCAATCATGTTCAATCACTGTATTTCGTTGATCAATGTTATTACAGATAATTTGGTTTTCCGATCATGGGAAACAGAAATTATATTCAAAATTTATTTATGTTCGCCCGAATTCGCCGTAAAAAGACCAGCATAATAAAACTTTTTAGTATTATAAGAAACGGGATTGTGTTAACGGTTTACTTTTATGCATGATGATGATCATGCATTGGTTTTATTGAGTGATTAAAAAGAAAACTGTGTAACTTGTTTGTTAACGCTAAGATGATAAACCCAAGAATATAATACAATAGCGGGTTTTATGATGATCCGCATGAATATGGCGGGGCAAACTTGAATGTAAATGTTTTTTTGGAGTTTTTGGATGTCATTAATAAACGATGTTAAAAGAATACTGCGTGATACACTAGTGCTGGATCAGGAACGTGTCGAACGGCTTAATTCTGATTCCCCATTGCTGGGTGATATCGTCGAACTTGATTCGGTTGGGGTTGTATCCGTATTGACCGCGCTTGAAGAGGAATTTGGTATTGCAGTGGACGACGATGAAATCTCTGCAGATGTATTTAAAACTTTGGGCAGCTTGACTGAGTTTCTTGAACACAAGATTGCTTAAATATCGTCCGAGAGAATCTAGTGCTATTTCAATTTGATATTGCCGTGTACAGCACCCACAAGATATTTTGTCACAAGGCGCAGAACGCAGCCAATGGTGATTCCATTGACACGTGCTGCAGCACAGTGACAGGATATACTGTGAGTGCCCGCGGGGTTAGCTTTTCAGTGCCACTGACTGTGTTAGGTCCCTTGACAAGGGGATAATCATTGCCTGCAAGACCTGTGCTTTGCCAGTAACACCGAAAAGCTAACTGTATCGGTAATATCAAATTGAATTAGCACTAGCGCGGTGTGTATTGATAGTTCGGATTGTTACCATGATTTTAGCCATTCGAGATTCAAACGCACCATTTCGTTGCGTGAACTTTTGGTAGAAAATGAGTGATCTGCACCGGGGATATCATGTC
>JAGRFM010000187.1 GCA_020446045.1 Nitrosomonas sp. | reverse complement strand
CCCGGAACATTGACATTCACCCCGACACCAATATTCCAGAACTGCCCGCCCGAATTTGCAGGATAATCCATCGGCCCGATGCGCGCATTGAACTGGTTAAAATCACCATGAATCTGGTCCTGCACCGTATAAATACCCCGTACCGAGGCGGTCAACCATCGTGACAAATTAAGCCCGCTCCAGGTGGTCGCTTGAAAAATATCACCGAGACGGTAACCTGAATCATTTTGCTTTTCCATGCGTTTGACACCGTTGACCTGAACACCCCAATTCCAGCGATCGTATTCACCGGCATAAGTCAGGCTCGGCACAAAATCCCAGGTACCGCTGCCCAGTTGCATACCAAAATGAATGGCGCCGCCATCAATCTGAAAGATGCGGCGCAACTGTAAATCGGACTTGCCGGATGGCGCACTCAGTCCCAGACCAACATGCACGCGGTGGCCGGGCTTTTCATACAGCTTGATCATCGATGCAATAATCGTGTCGCCAATGACGCCGGTGGAATGCCCTGCAATTCCGGTGTGTTCATGTTCATCCAATGGCGTGGGCGGCGCATTTTTCAATCGTCGAAGATTCATATCCATGTCCATGAAACGCGGCATAACCATCAGATTCAACCAACGCGTCGGTGCGTACATGATGTCGAGCATATGCATACGCATATTCATGTAAGTCGGTACAAACCGGCATACTCGTGTATCGCTGCAGCCGTTATCAATAATGGCCTGATCGCTGACAGCATGCGCACCATGTCTTATATTCCCTCCGTTGTGGCTATACATGAACCGATAACCCACCATAAACTGGCCAGCCTTATCCAGCATATGCGAAAACATGAGGCCTGCCGGATGATTATGATGTTGGTGCGGCGTTTCTGTTCCATGTTCTTCAGTATGATTATGGTGTTCGCCTAAACTTAACCCTTTGCCTGGCCGGGTTAAGGACATCGATTCCAGATTCAGTTTTAACGCAGCATTAGCCACATAATAATCAAAATCCGCAAAACTGTTACCGCCACCGCTACCGATTTTGAGCGAACTCGCACGTGTGTAATACTCAAACCCGGCTTCGAGTGCAATCGCCTTGGTAAATTGTTTACTCAACGTAAATCCGCCACTGAGCGAACCAAAACCGGAAAGACGATGATCGCTGGAATAATTGGAGGGTAACTTGCCGGTATCAAAAGATTTCGTTTTGGGTAGCAGGGTTGGAATCTGAGAACCATCGACCGGGTTACCATTCGCGTCGATCAAATTAGAAATATCATTTCCAAAGTATTCAGCAGTGGGATTATTTTCTTCAAACCAGACTCTCCGGCCAAGACTGTCAAATACCGGATTGGAAAAATTCTGTTGGGACATCAGGTACGGCTGATAAAAATCCGCGGCATCCTGCGAGTAATACCTGATACGTGGTGTAAGTGTCCAGCCAAATGGCAATGGCTGTATCCAGTTTGCAGTAAATGTATTGGTATTAATGCCCCAATCATCGGTGGTGAATTTGTAATCCACATGCAATGCGGCATCCAATGCCGCAATATGCTGTATATATTTAGTGCTGAATGCCCATTGATTACGAATATTGGGACGCTGCTCAAGCAAGGCGCGCACATCGCCCAGTACCGGCGTTGTTTGGCCGTTATTCAGAATATCCGGATCTACAAAAATAACCGTCATCGCCTTATAGGGGTTTTCCAAAAACCCGCGGCTATGCGTATAGCCGAAATTGGCATCGACCAGCGCATGTTTGTTCAATACCTGCGTCAACCCCAGATTGGTCGACCAGTCCTGCCGTTCCGCATGCAATATTTCCGAACCGCCACGGCTTTCTATCTGCCGCTCATACGCTGTTCTGACCAGATAAGGCACTGCATCGTGATCGAGGATAGCGCTGATATTGCTGCTGTTATAGCCCGCGCCGAACTTAACAGATGTTAACTTCTGGTTAAAATCCAGCCGACCGCCGAGGTTACCAAAGCTGGACCGGTAATCATTCTCCAATGAGAATCCCGCACTGGCATTAACAGCCGCTTCATCCCACTCGTAACCCAATCCGAAATTGGCCTGATTACGCGTTTCGGGTGAAGCAGAAGACATCACGAGAACAGAACGTGTATCCAAAATTTGTTCACTATCTGAAACGCTGCGTAGCGGATTTAAATTACGATCTAATAAAATATGAGACTTAATATATGGAGATGCACCTGCAACAATCTTGCCAACTTCTGTATTCTCAAAAAAAAGTCTATTGCCATTGGCGGCCAGTGGCGATGTTGTCACCGGCGTTGCACCTGACCAGGTGTCCTGGGTATAACTAAAGGAAAATTTAGTGCGATCGGTCAAAGCGAACAGCCCGCTGCCATGCAGTACATCGGCACGAATGGGATTCAGACTGTTGGGCGCACCGAATAAATTACGATTGCCTTCCTGGTATCGGCTATATTGAAAATTGATGCGGTTTTCATCCGCCGCCTGCGCGGGCGGCAGCATCAAACCCGGCAACATAATCGCTGCAGAGGTCAATGCCTGCAGTGTTTTGCTCGCACCGCTAGCGGGTCTGTTATTTTTTACCAGAAAAGGGGATTGTTTTTGATCGACTGAATTTTTGCGTATATCAGCATTCCTGCCATCAGGCGGCTTTTTACGCTCAAATTCCATCTGAACGATCTAGTTTCAGTAGCACCCACAGCCACCACCGCTATCAGCGGCATGAGTACTGGCGGCAGCTTCCCGGCTGGAATAGTTATGAAATTGAATATGATTTTGTAAAGGACTGGGATCTATGGCCATCTGAGACTTGGCAAGATAACCGCGCTCCCAGACGGGAACGTTAGCGCAACCGGAAACACTCAACCCGATCAGGCCTATCAAGGCAATAACAAACAATCGGCCGATTTTTATCTGATATTTATGGAAAATCATGGGTGATAGTCTAATAACTGTTCTACGATCAAGCGTAGTTCTTTGGTTTCACCGGGTCGAAAACCACGATGGATGAACCGGACTACACCGGCGCGGTCGACCAGATAAGATGAAGGCATGGCAATCACATCAAAATCTTTTGCACATTGCCTGGTTGGATCAGCAACAATAGAGAAATCCGCTGCATACTCTGAAAGAAATTTTTCGGCATCGGCCACCTTTTCATCCAGATTGACACCCATAACCTGCAACCCCCTGCTGCCATAATCCTGCTGCAGTTGATTCATAAATGGAAAAGACTGCACACAAGGTGAGCACCAGGAAGCCCAGAAATCCACATAGACAACTTTTCCTTTCAACGCTTGAATATTCTCGACCGAAACGCCGTTCAATGTTGTCAATTCACATTCAGGCGCCGGCCGGTCAACCAGTTGCGCGGCCATACCCGGAACTGCCATGACTAGAATCAGGGCAATGATTAACAAACACGAATAAATGGAATGCTTCATCTTAAAATCTCTACTACAGATGGATTAAAAATGATTAAATTTGATCATTTCATTGCGGCTCGCCAAATTGAGTGACACCAATTTCTGTTCCGGTATGTATGTTATCAGCAGTTTGACAATGCCATTCCAGATTAAACAAGCGTTCTCCCACATCGGTTTTACTCACAATAATATTGTAGACACCGGTCCCCCCATGCAACGTCACAAATGGACTGTAATCCGCATCCCCGGAAACCGTGTCGCTGATACCGACTGCTTTGTTACCTTTAAAAATATGCAAGTTAACCAATAACCCATCCACTGGCGGCGAATTGTCACGAATCCTGGCAACCAAATTTTCTGCAGGTCCATTCCCATCGTCAAAGCAGGTAACAAATGCAACGCCGGTAAATGTTCTGGAATTCCCCGCCGCATCCAATACTGATCCACCACCATGCGCGTTTACAAAAGCTACACAGCCGAATAATAAATAAACAGCAGCAAGAATAATTAATAATTTTTGCTTAATACGAAAAATTTGAATCATATATTATTACTCATAAAGGATTAGCCTAATGTACTTATTCCAACACAGGAAGAATCGCGAAAACTCGCTTTCATTATCCTTTTCAGGTGAACAAATAGCAATGCGACAAATTGTCGCACCTCACAAAAAAACCGCATATTTTAAATATGCGGTTTTTTTGTTTCGGAAAATTACTTTTACTTTGCTATTTAATTATGACTATGGTCTGAAGGCCAAATTTGGTGGCCATTCCTTTTAATCGGCATATCACGATTAATCTGCGCAGCTGACGCCTTCACTTCAACTGTTGTACCAGAATCACAGGAATCCGGCAGCGGATTGTTTGTCAGGTCGCGATTAATTGTGAATGAAGCAGGACCAGGGTCTGTACCTTCATCGACAGCGAAATGTAAATCACGGTCGTATGGCGTACCCAAACCAGCATGCGTCCATAATTCAACCGTACCTTCACCAAAACCATCCTCATCGGTTATTTCGCAAATATCGACAATCGATATATAGATTTTCACGCTGGTTGCACAAGATGCTGGCTCTATACTTGCAGCCGTCAGTCTGAAGGGTTGCGCCACACCCAGATTGCCAGGCATACCCGGCCCGCCACCGGCCCAGAAACCGACTACATTACCATTGGTATCCGTTTTTTCATCCATATAATCGAATGCGGAACGATCGAAAAACATGGATGCATTATTACCATAGTTAGTCAAAAAATCGGTTATCCCACCATCATGCTGTACACCGTCCACCAGTATGGTCGAATCGATGCCATCCGGGAAAACCACTGAGGTACCAATGGTACGCGTGGTTTCATCGCACGAATGACCGATCATTATATGATTGATGGCGCGCTCACCTTCCGTCGCTGTTGGGATATTTAAACGTGTATGCGCTACTGCATTTTGTGTCAAACTAATCAACACAACACCGGCTACAGCGCTAGTTAACAACTTTAATTTATTCATTTTTAACCTTTTAAAAAATAACATATTACTGGTAACGTAAACTTAATCACTCACTACGTTACTTAATTAAAGTATTAAGCTTTACTTCAAAAAAAACAATGTGACAAATTGTCGCACCTTCTCCGCACATAAAAAAACCAGGTAACCGTTTGTCGAAACTCACAGTTACCCGGTTAACTCAAGGGCAAAAACTCCGTCATACTAGATCCGGCATCTCAACCGGATGTTCAGGTCTTACAGCAATCAAGGCAATGGCCAGACCTGTTGGCCATTGATAGTGACCGGCATATCGCGATTAAGCTGTGCAGCCGAAGGGACAATACGCACTGCAAAACCATCACCGCAGCTTTCCGGCAATGGGTTATTTTCAAGATCACGCTCTACAGTGTAGGTTGCCGGATAATTCCAAGCCGGTGCGTCATACGGCGTTCCGACATCAGGCGCCGTCCAGAAATCGACATTCGGGTTATCGGGATCCTGACCATTAATTTCCGCCAATGAAGTAAGTTTACAAATATTGGCTATTGCCGGAATGAACACCACTTTACTGGCACAGGAATCCGGCTGAATCGCAACGGCCGTGATATTGATTGGCAGTTGCGCCACCCAGTTATGCGCCGGCAACTCGCCCTGGCCTGCCCAAAACCCCAATGGATTTCCGAGCGGATCAGTGATGAATTCCTGCATTTCAAACACATCACGACTTTTAATTAGGCGTATAAATGGTTGATTCACAATATAATCTAAAGCATTATCGCCTTCTGGCGTTTCGAAGGCATCGAAGTTGTCGGTTGACGTCTGAACGATAGCGCTATTGGTATCCGGCAAAAAAAACACATTGCCGATTACGGCATTATCACCGCATCCATGCGGGATATTAACCGCTGTCGTAGTTGTACCATGTGCCGCTGAACTTTCTTGCGTTGACGAAACGGTCAAACGGGTATGTGCGACAGCCTGCTGACTCGCTAACGCAGTCAGTGCAACAGCAGCCACAGCCAAACTTATTTTATTTCTATTTAACATGTCCCCCTCTACAAAATATTATGTGCAAGTTTTATGATTTTCAAAAATGTAGAAACATTGAACAGAATCAATATTCAAACTACAGCTACCGGACTATCCAGTAATCTTTGATCGTTACCCGTTCGTTATGCCTGTTTCTTTTTTTACTATCTGGCAACCATTCAACAAAATCAATGTGACAAATTGTCGCACTGTGATTTTTACCCTGCTGAATCTCAAAGAATTCAAAAAGGCAAACCAGGTAATCAAGAAGAAGAGGAGGTGGAGGTGGTGCAGGCCAGAAACCGGATTCTTAGTGAATCAGCAATTACATAGTGAGCAACTAAAAAATTGAGGTAAAACCAAAATCCCGATTTACGCGTTGCAGCACCTCCATGGAGGAAAAGACTTTAGAGTCATAAATACACGACTAATTCAATCAAGCAGAGAACAGATTTTGCTATTACAAATTGAACGTGTTTCTACTATCGCGCAAAAAAACCGATAAATCAATGCGGCATATTGTCGCACATGACAAATTGCCGCATAAACAACAGCACTTCACAATGACAGTTTTAATAATCCCAAAAACTTCAGTTGACCGTTACAAAAAAGCACAAATGTACAAACTTGATGAACAAATGGATGGAGGTGCTGCAGGTTTATTTTGGTTTTTATTTGCGATTTTGCAATTTTATAGCGAGCAACTAATAAATCGGGGCAATCGTTAAAAAAACCAATTAAACGCTACAACACCTCCAGGGAGGAAAAGACTTTAAAGCTATAATCACACGTTTAATTCAATCAAGCAGTGAACAGACTCTTGCTGTTTCAAATTGAACGTGTTTTTTACTATCGCGCAAAAAAATTGATAAATCAATGCGGCATAATGTCACATGCGACAAATTGCCGCCTTAATAACAGCACTTACAATGACAGTTTTAATAATCCTATAAACCTCAGTTGACCGTTACAAAAAAGTACAAATGTACAAACTTGATGAACAAATGGATGGAGGTGCTGCAGGTTTATTTTGGTTTTTATTTGCGATTTTGCAATTTTATAGCGAGCAACTAGTAAATCGGGGCAATCGTTAAAAAAAACAATTAAACGTTACAGCACCTCCAGGGAGGAAAAGACTTCAAAGCTATAATCACACGTTTAATTCAATCAAGCAGTGAACAGACTCTTGCTGTTTCAAATTGAACGTGTTTTTTACTATCGCGCAATAAAAACGATAAATCAATGTGGCATATTGTCACATGTGACAAACTGCCGCACACCATTTACTGCGACAATTTGTCGCATTCCCACCTTACCGGTGACGCTATAGAATATATTCTTTAGCAAGACTTTTACCTATCCATTTAATTCCATGAGCAAACCGGTTACACATTTTTTTCATTGGTTCTGGCTTTATTTAACTGTTTTTCTAACCGGTGCTGCGGTGATGGTCATCGAATTGCTCGGCACGAGACTGATTGCACCATTCTACGGTGCGAGCCTTT